>CAXMSI010000083.1:0-7020 GCA_964196085.1 uncultured Acidimicrobiia bacterium
ACAAAAGAGATGAGCCTTGTTCTCACCCGAGTGTTTCGCAGCATTGACAAGTGCTTCGCGTGCAGCTGTGGAAAGCGCACTTGTCAGGCGGCGGTCATCAAGATCGCCAATAATTACTCGTTCGATTCGCACGTCGTGCAACTCTTCTACGTCGTTGGCCACTGTCCTCAACGCACTGCTGAGGCGCATTTCTCCGTCATCGCTCATATCGACAAGTAGCTCCCGCAGCTCACGCTCTTGACGGCGTGCCAACCTGCGGACCTGTTCGGGCTCATCAGCATTGGCCTGTAGGACCACAAGCGTCTGCACTGCAGAGTCATGGAGCTTGCCTGCAAGGCCAGCTCGCTCTTCAGACCGTATGCGGCGCTCACGCTCTTCAGCCAGCGCTTGCTCGGCTGCTTCGCGTCGCCCATCCATTGCGCGTAACCAACGGAACCCCAACCCCATGATGCTGACCACAACCACGTTGGAGAGGATTGAGCGGACAAGGCCCATGGCGTCAAAGGGCTGCGGTGACAGGTTGGCCCCAAGCACTTGGGAAGCGATCAAGGTTCCTACCCCAACCATTGCAAACCTCAACCGGAGCCCGAAAACTAGGAACATCAGCCAACTCACTGGGTAGCCACCAAAGAAGATGGTCTTAGCCCCTGCCAACCAAGGAAGGATCGCAATGGCGAGTGCAACAACGCCGTCTACCGCGAGGAACTGCCAACTGGTTACAAACGCCGGCTGGCCGGCTCCCCGAGTAAGAGCGACCGCAGTCATAACCAGGCCCGCAACCAAGGCCGTCCAGACGTAGCCGGTAATCGCGTCGGGGTCAGTGACCAGGGTCACTGAGGCAAGTATTGCCATCCAGATGAACGCGATGAGCCTGAAGGCCAAGACCGTGCGTAGAAGTGTCTGTTCGATGGAAGGCACAGCCTAAGGCTAGGCGTTCAGGCACCCGAGGGAGTACCATTACCCCCTATGAATCCTCCCTCTTTGACGGCCAAGGCTGCGCCGCGCACGTCTCGACTCGAATTCATCACGATGATGGCAACGCTCATGGCGCTTACTGCCATGGCGATTGACACCATGCTGCCGGCGTTCCCAGCCATCCGTGAACACTTTGGTCTCGCTGCTGATTCCACCGCCACCGCACCACTCATCACCTGGTTCTTCTTAGGGTTTGCTGTGAGCCAGCTCGCCTACGGCCCACTCGCCGACCGCTTTGGTCGCAAACCGACGCTGTATCTCGGCCTAGGTATCTTTGCCGTTTCAGCCGTGTGGTCTGCCTTTGCTCCAACATTGACAATGCTCTACGTTGCCAGATTCTTCTGGGGTCTTGGGTCTGCGGGCCCTCGAGTGGTGGTGATGTCGATTATTCGAGATCGATTCGAAGGCGAAGACATGGCCAGGGTGCTGTCGCTGATCATGGGGGTATTCATTCTTGTGCCGGTGGCGGCTCCGACCCTCGGCGCTGCGCTGGTTGCCCGCTTCTCGTGGCAGTCAGTGTTCTGGGCTCCTGGGCTTCTGGCGGTTATTGCCACCCTGTGGTCTGTGAGATTGGTTGAGACGCTCAATCCCGCCGACAGGCTGCAGCTAGTACCCAGCAAGATATGGAGGGCTGGTAAAGAGGTTGTGACCCACAAAGCTGCGTTCAGTTTCACCCTTGCTGCTGGCTTTGCGACTGCCGTGTTGTTCACTTGGCTCAGCGTCGCCGAACTGGTTATCGGCGGCGTCTTTGATCGTATGGACATCTTCCCTCTCGTGTTCGGTGGCACTGCAGCATTGAGTGGCGCTGCCATGTTCAACAACGGCAGACTCATGGACCGCTTCACGCTGCACGGGCTTATCCGGAAGGCGTCATATCTGTTCGTACTCTCGGGAGCGGCAATATTCATTGTTTCGATCGCAACTAGCGGATCCCCTGTCATGTGGGCGTTCTTGCTTCCCCAAGCCTTCCAGTTCGCTGCCTTTGGTCTCATTGGACCCAACCTCAACACCGTTGCCATGCTGCCGCTCGGTCACATCGCTGGTACTGCTGCAGCGGTGATTGGAGCGGTGTCGATGACAATAGGTGTCGGGCTTTCCTCAATCGCAGCAACAGCCTTCGACGGAGGCCTCGCCTCTGTCGGTGCGTCACTGTTCGCCTTCTCAGCACTCAGCGCGGTGTTCGTCATCCGAGGACTGAACGCCTCAAAACCAGCCGCCTGATCAGTCGATCGTCTGGCGTTTGAACAGATAGATCGCCAGGGCCAACGTGCCAGCCTCAAGATCCTTCTGGTCTGCTCGTCGCCCCACCCTGACGACGTCGATAATTGGCCCAACCAAACGCGACGCCACATCACTACGGCCGAGACTCCCCTATCTTTCGCAAGATGCAGCACACGGATGCCGACTCCAAGTGAAGAAGGCCCTCGCCGTCGTAGCTTGTGCGATCGTCCTCGTAGCTTGTTCCGGCGCTGACGGGTCGATCGACACCACCACAACCCTTGTTGGATCGACCGCCCTCCCGTCGCCGGTAACAACCAACACTGTGCCCAACACGACAACAACCCAAGCCCCAGCACCCGCCTATCGACAGGTGCGTGTGTTGGGTGACGGTGACGGCATCAAGTTCATCAGCCCCAACCACCTGGCCCTGGATCAGAACGGGAACCTCTACGTCACCGAGTTCTCAGGTGGCCGTGTGTTCGTATTCTCGCCGGAGGGAGATCTACTCCTCCAGTTTGCCGGTTCCGGCACCGAGGTCGGCCAGCTCGGCCAGCCAACCGGGATCGCCGTCGACGCCGCCGGAAACATCTACGTCGGCGAATCCGGAACCAGCCGGGTTCAGAAGTTCGATCCCGAAGGCAAGTCCATCGCTACATGGGGCCAGTTCGGAGTGGACCCCGGCGAATTCGGCTCCGCAATGGGCATAGGAATCAACGAGTCGCTTGGACGGGTATACGTGGCCGATCACGTGAACTCGCGTATTCACGTATTCACAATGGACGGCGAACTGTTGTTCATGTTCCCTCGCGACGGTGACTTCACCCAGATCGGCAACGAACCCGACCAGATGTGGCTGCCCATCGGCGTCGATATTGCCGCCGACGGAACTGTGTACGTGGTTGATTCTGGCAACAACCGCGTTCAGAAGTTCACCCCCGATGGCGAGATCATCGAGGTGCTGTCGCCTCTCCCCGTGAACGCACCTCAGGTGATCTCTGTCGAGGCAGACGGCAGCTTTTGGCTGTCGGGCCCTAACGACCAAGAAATTGTTTACTTCACTGCTTCGGGGGACCTGATAGCAACCCTCGTGCCTCCAGAAGGCGGGTTCGCATCACCACATGGCACCCAAACGGGGATTGACGGAACCATCTGGGTAGCCGACACAGGCAACGGGGTGGTCCGTGGCTACCAACTCACAGACACTCCCATGGCCGTAGCCGAGCCAAGCCCTACAACAACCATCCCGGCGGATGTGGAAATCGAGATGCTCAACTTCGACTTCGCACCTGAAGCGCTGACAATCAGCGTCGGGGACACGGTTCGGTGGACCAACCCAAGCGACTTGCAGCACACCGCCACCTCAACAGGCTTCTTCGACTCAGGAGCGGTCAACTCCGGCGCCACGTTCACGTTCACGTTCGACTCCCCAGGCACCTTCGAGTACTTCTGCACGATCCACGGCGCCGCCATCCAATCCGGAGTGATCATCGTCGACCCCGCCAACCCGTAGAGCGAGCTGGGCGAAGAAGTGATGAATGGCTCCCAATAGGAGCCTGTAATGAACCCACAACACCCTCATCAATGAGGGCTGTCGCAATGCCGCTGCACTCAGCTATGGAGCCTCAGGACCCTTGACCTACCCCCTCAGCGCATGGGGAGGCGGTTCAGCTCAGCCTTGAGTTCTACCCATTCGGGTAGCGCTTCTGACATCAGGCTCTTGAATCGAATGCTGTGCAAGCGTTCTTTGAGATGAACCAGCTCGTGTACAACCACGTACTCCAAAAGTTCCGGGCGGTATTTGGCCAAGGACAAACTGAGCCAGATCCTTCGGTCTGTGATATTGCAGCTTCCCCAACGTGTCTTCATGTTTCGAATACGCCACTCGGCCAGCGAAACACCCAACCTCGGTTCCCACTTCTCGACCAGTCCGGGGATGCGTTCTTTGAGCTGTTCTCGATACCACGCTGAGACTTGGCGTTGTCGGGAGTCACGCGTACTACCGATGCGAGAAGCGATCTCGAGCAGCTCGCCTGTGTGATTGACCGCTCGACTACCAACGCCGAGGTTCAACGGCAGCTGAGTTCCCCAAACCCAGTGCAACTCCCCGTCCACATAATCTGCAGGTGGCTCGAGCGACTTGCTCGCAACGTCGCCTCGCTGTTGCTCGATCCACTGTGACCGGCTCTCGACGAACGTGCGGATCGCAGCGTCACGAGTTGAGAACGGTGCCGACACCAGAACCTGTCCTGCGGGAGAGACTCTCAGGCGCAGATTCTTCATCTGCTTTCGAGTCACCGCTACTTTGACCTGGCCAACAATGAGGCTGGAACGTCGATGGGGTTGGGGCACGGAACCTCCCAGCTAAGCCGCAAGCGAAGCGTCCTACCCGGCGGCTCCAAGCGTGGACGGACAAGGCACGAACCTTGTGTGGGCGCTACAGGGCTCGAACCGGTGACCCGTCGTGTGTGTAAGACAGATGCTCTCCCAGCTGAGCCGCCGGCGAAGCGCTTGACCGCCGAAGGCCTTACATAGGCGTACAAGGCTCGAACCTTGTGTGTGGGCGCTACAGGGCTCGAACCTGTGACCTTCTGTGTGTAAGACAGATGCTCTCCCAGCTGAGCTAAGCGCCCTGGGACCCGTAGTTTATCCAGATTTCAAGAAATACCCGTAATTTCTCGATTGGGACGTAGCGCGCGGAAAACGGCGGTATTTGCGCGCTGTTCGCGCGATTCCACGCGCTCTCGGCGCGAAAAGCTACAGAAAGATACCCAAGTTTCCGAAAACTCGAGGGTACAGTTGCTCAACTTCCCCCCACTAGAGGTTCCAGATGAGCCGATTCGATCTAAGTTCGCGCCAAGCCCTCAATGACTACCTCGACGGCATCGGCGCGTTCGACCTTCTCAATGCCGAGGGAGAGGTCCATCTGTCCCGTGCCATTGAAGAGGGACGAGATGCTGGTGAGAAGCTTGAGTCGGGCGACAAGATCACCAAAGTTGAGCGAGTAAAGCTCGACCGTCTTGTTCGACTCGGCGGCCAAGCCCGCCAAGACTTCATCAATGCCAACCTTCGGCTCGTGGTTAGCGTCGCCAAGCGGTACTCAAACTCTGGACTTGGCCTGCTCGACCTCATTCAAGAGGGCAACCTCGGACTCATTCGGGCGGTCGAAAAATTCGACTGGCGCAAGGGTTTCAAGTTTTCAACGTATGCCACATGGTGGATCCGTCAGGCAATCACTCGCGCCATTGCCGACAAGAGTCGCACCATCCGGATTCCAATTCACGTAATGGACATGATCAGCCAGGTCCGCCAGTCAGAAGCCGAGCTCTTCAAGCTCACCGGTTCCAAGCCAGGACCAGAAGCTATCTCGGCTCAGAGCGGGGTCGACGTTGCCAAGGTCATTGAACTCCTGAAGATCGCTCCAGATCCGGTCTCGATCTATCAACCCGTCGGAGAGGATGACGCTGTATTGGGCGACTTCATTGAAGACACCGACGCGATCTCGCCTTTCGATGCTGCAGCGTCAGCTCTCAACAGAGACGACTTAGACAAGGTTCTCGGACGGCTCACAGACCGTGAGCGCGAAGTCATCCTGCTTCGCTTCGGTCTTGATTCGGGCCATCCCCGCACCCTCGACGAAGTTGGACAGGCCTTCGATGTCACCCGCGAACGAGTACGCCAAATCGAAGCAAAAGCGCTGGCCAAGCTCCGCCATCCGGCGAGCCCGCATAAGGGCGCTCGTTCGCTCGCTGTGTAGCCAACCGTTCCACCACAACCCAAAACGATCAGTGCTCCAAGGGCTTCCCCTGGAGCACTGATCGTTTAGTTGTTTCAGGCGCTCTTGATCAAGTCCCAGAGCTCGGAAACATCGGCTTCCACTGACGGCATGCTCTCGCCCTTCCGTGGACGACCGCGAGAACGGCGACGCAGGAAGGCGATACCGTCCCAGAAAATCACACCACCCCAAACGCCGAACTCGGTGTTCTCGGAGAGGGCGTTCTCTAGGCAGGAAAGCCGTGCTGGGCAACCCATACAGATTTCTTGTGCGTTGCGTTGTTCAGTCACGTTCTCGGAAAAGAACAGCTGTTCCGCGCCGGAGCCGACGCAAGCTCCTTCTTGGTATATCAGTTCTGACATTGGTTTCTACTTTCAAAAGTTCCGGATAGGCGAGCCTTCTGAAAACAGAAGAGCCGCCGGTGTGATGGTCGGCGGCTCAGTGATTGATGTACGTTACATCGATCCTATGAAGCCGCCTTGAGGCGAGTACCCGTCGGCGTAATGCCGGCGGTGGGGGTGATCAACCCGAGCTGGACCTGTCCCCAAGAGGGCGTCCATGCGAGCGCACCAGGAGTGCGCGGAAGGTTCAGCTCGAACCGTGATTGCGTCGTTCGCAAATTCTTCAATTGGCACTCCTTTCTTTGCTGCACAACAAGCTAACACCTAACGCCCGTGCGCGCGGAGTATTAATTTCAGAATCGAGAACTATTCGGGCAACGCTGAGATCGGCAGCCGGACGAGCCGCATGCCCCGCTCAAGTAGTACTTGACCATCACCATCAGCCTGCGCAGTGATGATGTCGCCAAACGTCACTTCAGTTTCTGGCACTGGCAAGTCGGCAAGCTCCTCAGATACGAACTGCACTGCCACCAAAGCTGTTGATCCGCCCTTGTGGAGCTGACCTGTCGAATGCAAGAAGCGAGGGCCGATTCCTGCCGTTACGGCAGCACCTGTCTGGGCCCGCAACACTACTTGCAACTTGGCGAGTCGACCCAGCACCTCAGCGGTACCCGGCACGTAGGCCTGGAGAGCGATCGTGTCACCAGCCCG
>CAXMSI010000083.1:7140-7458 GCA_964196085.1 uncultured Acidimicrobiia bacterium
ACTCCGCTCTATACATTTCAGCACCCAAATCCTCGGGCGTCTCCAGTTCGAAGGACCGCACTTCAAAGCCAGCCTCAATCAACGCATCGATACCTTCGAGAGGGTCGTCTCCAGCGAGGTGATAAGTAATGAAAATACGATCATTGCCGTAGAGGCCAGGCGCGGCAACAGCCTCGCCTGCTACTGGCACAATACCCTTCCCGAATTTGCCGGTAGATTCGGCGACGAGTTGCTCGAACCAGCCCGGAAACGCCGCAAGAGACGACGAGCAAAACACGGTGAGCTTGTCCCTTCCAGCCGCTGCGGACTCGCCCATCC
>CAXMSI010000084.1:0-7436 GCA_964196085.1 uncultured Acidimicrobiia bacterium
GTCTCACCGAGTCCCAGGCTTCTCAGAGCAGGGCGAATATGGAGAAGAAGCTCTCTTCACCCTCGAACTGAAACTGCTTGCTGACGCAGCACTCATCGGATTCCCAAACGCTGGCAAGTCAACACTCATCTCAAAGGTGTCTGCAGCAAAGCCGAAGATTGCTGACTACCCGTTCACAACACTTCAGCCCAACCTAGGTGTGGTTGCGGCGGGCGAACACGAGTTCGTCATGGCCGACATCCCGGGCCTCATCGAAGGTGCTGCTGAAGGCAAGGGCCTCGGACACGAATTTCTGCGCCACGTTGAGCGCGCTCGAGTTCTTGTCGTTTTGCTCGATCCGTCGCTTCTACAAAGCGAAGCTATCGAAGAGCAGTACGAGACACTCATTGGCGAGCTCGGTGCCCACGACTCAGATCTGCTTGAGCGCCCTCGCCTCGTGGTGCTCACGAAGGGAGACATCGAAACTCCTCCGGACCTTGTCGAAATGGCCGAGGATCTAGGAGTCGACAAGGTGTACCCAATATGCTCGCTCACTGGCGATGGCCTTGAAGAACTGATGTATGCCATTGCTGCTGAGGTGCAAGATGTGCGTCGCATCGTGACCGACCGTGAGGGGTATATCCTGCATAGGCCTGCTCCAGCACCATTTGAAGTGTTCTACCAGGACGGCATGTGGGTTGTGGAGGGGAAGGCTGCCAGACGCGCGGTCAACCTCGCGGACTTGACAGTGCTAGAGAGTGCCGACGTGGTGGCTGAACGCCTCGAACGCATCGGTGTCAATACTGCTCTTGCCAATGCTGGTGCAATTAGCGGGGATGATGTGATGATTAGCGATATCGTGTTCGTCTATGAACCAGAAACAAGTTGGCAAGAAGAAGACGACGAGGTCGTCTAAGTGAAGCGCACCCAGGCCCCCCAAGGGACCCCTGTGGTGGTAAAGGTGGGCTCCTCGAGCCTCACCGCCGATGCTGGCGGGATCGATGCTGAACGCCTTGCTGCAGTGGTCGAGCAGGTGGCCACGCTCTGGCAGGCCGGGTTCCCTACAGTCCTTGTTACCTCAGCAAGCGTTGCCGCAGGGATGCCAACGCTTGGCGTCACGCAACGTCCGACCGACGTGGCCAGCCTGCAAGTTGCTGCAGCAGTTGGCCAAACCGCTCTGATGCAAGGCTATTCCGAGGCGTTTGCCAAACACAACTTGGTTGTAGGCCAGGTGTTGCTGACTCGAGACATTCTTTCCAACAGGGAGCAATATTTGCACAGCCGTGTCGCCCTTGAGCGCATGCTGGAATTAGGTGTTGTGCCCGTTATCAACGAGAACGACACCGTTGTTGTGGAAGAACTAAAGCTCGGTGACAACGACCGGTTGGCCGCCATTGTCTCCCACCTGGTGTCGTCTTCGCTGCTGGTTTTACTCACCGACACAGCAGGGCTCTATTCATCTGATCCTCGGACGGATGGTGGTGCCCAACTTCTCGAGACTGTCGCCCACACCGATCCCATTCTCGACCAGGTGGCAAAGGGTGGTTCAGGTCCTCTGGGCTCGGGAGGGGTAGCTACCAAAGTCACCGCAGCTCGAATGGCAGGCTGGTCGGGGATTCCCACGGTCATTGCTCCTGCATATGAGGTAGGGGTGGCGCTCCAAGCTGCTCTCGGAGCTGATGTTGGTACGTGGGTTGCCCCGAGTAGCAGTGCGCTTTCGGCTCGCAAGCTTTGGCTGGCTTTTGGCCTTCGACCTGTAGGGCAGATATCTATTGACGACGGGGCAGTTGTGGCCTTGTCCCAGCAGAACAGATCACTTTTGGCTGTTGGGGTTACTGGCGTCGACGGCCACTTCGAATCGGGGGCCGCTGTAGAGGTCGTGGATGCAGCTGGAGTGTTGGTGGCCAGAGGCCGATCCAAGATGTCATCGGCTCAGATCCGCGAAGCAGTAGATCGCGTCTCAGATGTGCCGAAGGATGGCGAAGTGATCCACCGTGATGACCTCGTTGTACTGGTTAGCTGAACTTGCGAACTAGGCGCTTGAACCCACCCGTCCCAAAGTGGATTAGTCCGGCAGCCGCAATGGCAGCCAATCCCAGCACCAGCATTGTTGAACTCGGTGCCTGCTCAAGAGGTACCGATGGCGTCACCAACGTGACCGCTGAGACATCAAGGTAGGTCTCACCTTGGAACCGCGGGTCGTGGTACCGGAAGATGGCCGTGAGGGTTACGACAGGCCCGCGGTTGCGATAACCGCCAGGCTCGCCCCACCCCTCGTCAAAGAGGTCAGACGGCAAAAAAGCCCCAATCCCGTTGTTGGTACCTGCAAGCTTGCCCGTCTCAAGGAGAGGAGCGTCGACGTAGGGATCTACATTGAGCTGCACCCAGATCCCTTCGGAACGAGGAGAGAAGTCTCCAACCAACTCGCCGGTTAGGGTGACCTGCACGCCGTCATTGGCTGTGCCGCCAGCAATAAGGTCGTCAAGCTCATTGGCCACGGCCGGAGCTGAGATCAGTAGTGCGCTAAGTGTTAGGAACCCAAGTAGGCGTCTCACTCTCCCACCACCCACGAGGCCACGAAGCCGACAAGTGAGAATGCAGCGATGAACTCGAGCCTTCCCAGCCACATCTGTCCGATCATGAGGACTTTCATGAGTACGGGCATGGCAGGTGAGGTGATGCCCACCGAAAGTCCCACGGCTGCTGAGGCCGAGACTGACTCAAACATGGCATCCTGTATCGGATAACCGTATGCCACCCCGACTGCGGTCCCAACAAGGTAGAGACCAACGTAGAGCAGCGAGATCGTCATGACCGACTGGGCTAGTTGGGCTGTGAGCCGGTGGCGCCCATTCTGGATATATGTCTTGGACACGATCGCGTTTTCTGGCAGCAGGGCCCCTCGGACTGAGTCGATGATTGCCCGCACAGTCAGCCCGACTCGGAGAGACTTGACGCCTCCTGATGTTGACGAGGCCATTCCGCCGAGTGCCATGGCCATGCCCATCCCAACAAAGGCCAGCCCTTTCCATGAAGCAAGATCTGAGTTTGATACTGTGGCAAACCCGGTTCCAGTGTGAGCTGAGAGAATCTGGAAGAATCCTCTCCGCGTGAGCGACGCAGTGTCTGTGTAGAGCCCCTGGGCTGCAAGCCCTATGGTTCCGGCGACAAGGGTGATCACGAATGTTGTCAGGATTGTGCGGACTTCGAGGTTCTTGAGGGAGCCCTTCTCCCTCCGCCACCACATGTAGTGCAGCGAGAAACTGACAGCACCCGCAATCATCAGTACAGCCGTCGTGGCCTCGTACGTGATGGAGTGGTAGTAGGCCAGGCTTGTGGACTGTGGGGTGAAGCCGCCGGTGTCGAACGCGGCCATGAAGATGTTGACGCCGTGAAACAGGGAGCGATACCAGCCGTACCCCAGGGTGGCGACACCTTCAAACATGTAGACAGAAATACCCGCAAGCGCATGAACCCCCGAAACCAGCCAGATGAATCGTGCGGTAGATTTGACGGACGGGAAGATGCGGTCGTCTCGCCCTTCTGCAAAGTACAGCGAGAGGATGCCGCTGGCAGCGAAGAAGGTCAGCGCAGCCAACACGATGCCCTGCCCGCCGAGAAATTGCAGAGCGTGACGCCAGACATTGACGGAGTCTGAAAGATGATCGAGATCTTGGATGACCGAAAGCCCCGTGGTGCTTACTCCGCTCATGGCGTCGAAGAATGCGTCAAGTGGGGAGCCGTAGTGGCCACTGAAGTACAACGGCAGGGCCCCGAGTGCCGGCACCACAATCCAGGCAAGCGCTACAACGGCCATTCCGTGAGACCATGCAAGCGTGCGGTCCTTTGGGGCGATGAGGGTAGAGATGGCGCCAGCGAGAAGAGCGATACCGATCATCAAGACGAATGATGTTGCTGATTGCCACTCTTGGCGAGCTAGTGCCCAAGTGAGTGGCAGCAAGCCCGCAGCACCGACAACGAAGACAACGCGGCCAAGTGCGTAGACAATGCGGCGGAGGTCGGCCTTGTTGGGCTTCAGCAGCATTACAACAACCAGAGGGCGAGCGCAGAAACAATGACCGCTACAACCACTAATCCGACGAGCACCAGAACCTCTATTGCGATGCCTTTGAGGGCACCGTCAACGTCTTTACGGCTGAATGCCATCGGCGTTGATCTCCTCAATCTCGAGGGTTGCGGTCTCCTCGAACAAGTCTGAAGCCTTATCGAATCCCTTTCCGATAAGCGCCTGCTGCACCTTGTCTTCTCGGTCCATCAACGTTACTGCTACCACCCGGTCACCAGGCACAAGTTCGGACGTAGCTCCGGGGACGAGCACGGTGCCACCTCGCCGGATAGCCACGAGCACCGACGACGGCGGTAGCTCCACGGAGCGAACTTCTCTCGTTCCGCAAGCTTCTGGGATCTCTACCTCGAATATTGTCACCTCACCCTTGCCAAGGGTGTCAATCCGAAAAATCTTCTCGAGGTCGAGTTCTCGGCTGATTACCTTGGCAATCATCTCGGTGACTGAAACGACTGGGACCTCGAGGGCGTCGAACGTCTTGCGGTTCTTGGGATCGTTGAGTCGGGCGATAACGTTGAAGCAACCGAAGGCGGTTCGCGCGAGCTGGCATGCAACCAGGTTGACGTCGTCAGACCCGGTGACAGCGAGGAATATGTCTGCCCTGTCGACTCCTACTTCCTTGAGTAGGGATACATCGGTGCCGTCGCCCACCACAACCAGCGCGTGGGTATCTTCAGCAATGCCTTCAGCGCGGTCTTCTCGGGGTTCTATTACGATCACACCATGACCGTCCTCGCGAAGTGTGCCGGCCAAGTTCGCCCCCACCTTGCCTCCGCCAACAATTACGATCCTCATTTCTGGTCGACCTCCACCCATTTCTGGATCTTTGGTCTCACCGATTCTCGAGCGGCAGCCACGATGAGATCACCAGGCTTCAGCTTGAACTTATCGCTTGGCACATGAGTGTGTTCGCCTCGACGCACAGCTGCCACCCGAAGCCGGTTGCGAACTTCTAGGCCATTCACGGTGAGGTCGACGGCTGAATCGTTGAGAATGAACTCAACGATCTCCACATCACCCTCGGTAAACGTTACGTGATAGCTAAATTCGTCGTCGACGATCTGTTCGTAGAGGACTTGCGCGATGAGCTTCGTTCCGGTGACAAACTTGATGTCGAGGGCTCGGTAGGTTGCCTCCCTGTTCGGATCGTATAAGCGGGCAATGGAGCGGGTCACGCCGAAGACTTCCTTAGCTACCTCAACGGCCATGAGGTTGGCGTTGTCTGAGTCGGTGACTGCCAAAAACACGTCGGCTGATTCGATGCCCGCTTTCCGCAGAATATCCACATCGAAGGCCTCCCCAGTAACGGTCGTGCCGTTGAATGACTTGCCGAGTTCTTTGAGGGAACTGCCTTGACGGTCGATGATGGTTACGTCGTGTCCATCACTGGCGAGGTTGCTTGCCAACCCGCTTCCTACCCGGCCGCAGCCAGCTATAACTATTCGCACGTAAGCTTCTCACACATGGCGGTGAGTCTAGCGGTGCTGGAGGTTCCACCTACGCACAGCGCCGGCGCTGAGCGTAGGCTGCCTGCCATGTCAGCATACGAAGCCACCTCGCCGGCCCCAAGCTTGGGGCTGCTCATGGCCGAGGGTCGCGCTCTTCTAGAAATGGGTTCGTTTGTTGCCGCATCTCCGCTGCTGCGGCAACTGCCTCACGGCGATGGACAGGCGGTCTTGGTGCTCCCTGGACTGCTAGCTGGCGACGGGAGTACCCTGCTACTACGAAGCCTTCTGAGGTCTCTGGGGTACGACGCTCACGGTTGGCGGCTCGGCCGTAATTATGGAACTCATTCAGATCTCGAGGTCGGCGCTGGGCCGGCCATTACAAACCGGCTGCGCGAGGTGGCCGAGGTATCGGAGCGACCTGTTTCGCTCATTGGCTGGAGCCTTGGTGGGCTATACGCTCGGGAGCTAGCCCGACAGCACCCCAGCCTCGTCCGACAGGTCGTCACCCTCGGGTCACCTTTCAAAGGGGACCACAGGGCTAACAACGTCTACAAGATCTTTGAACGTGTAAGCGGGTATGAAATCAACAGCCTGCCCGATGCGCTCAACGCTCGGATGGTTGAGGCTCCGCCAGTGCCGACCACCGCCATCTTTTCGAAGTCCGACGGCATCACAGCATGGCAGTGCTGCGTGGAGACTGCCGGTGAGTTCGCCGAGAGCATCGAGGTGCGTGGCAGCCATTGCGGCCTCGGTTTCAACCCCTCGGTCGCCTGGGCGATAGCGGACCGACTTGCTCTTCCTGAAGGAAAGTGGACTCGATTCGAGCGATCTGGCGTGAGGCGTGCTGCCTTCGGTTCGCTGACTGCTTAACGAGAACGGCTGCCCCGAAGTGTAGGGCCTCGAAGCTTGACATCGAACCGGTCTTAGGGTGGAAGGTCACACCAACGCCAGACAGGACAGCTGTGGCAAACCACCCCTCCCGAAGAAAGATTGAATATGACCTCTGTGAACTCAGTCCACTTCCCCGAATTCCTATCTGCACTCCCTTCGATGGAGGGCAAGACTGTGGTGATTACTGGCACAACCTCGGGCACGGGCCAAGTAGCCGCCTCCACAGTGGCGGCACTTGGGGCGAAGGTACTTGTCTTGAACCGTCTCTCCGATCGTTCGGCTGCCAGCTTCGCTGAACTTTCTGAATCGTTCCCAGATGCGGCGCTCCATGACGTCGAGTGCGACCTTCTGTCGTTTGCTTCCGTTAAGGCTGCTGCAGGTCGAGTTGCTGAGCTCTGTCCAGAGGGTGTGCACGTGCTCTGCAACAACGCAGGGGTTATGGCGCTAGGCGACACAGCAACTGTCGATGGATTCGATGTACAAATGCAGACCAACCATCTGTCCCACTTCCTTCTCTCCAAGGAGTTAATGCCGTTGCTCGAGCGGGCCGCTCAGGCGGATGGAGAAGCGCGAATTGTGCAGCACTCCAGCACAGCGCGGTTGGCGCCCAGCAAGGTCCTTCAGGCTAAGTTTCTCGAAGAGAACGGCGGGCAACTCGGGGGCGACGGTTCGAAGCTGCAGAACATGGTGTTGCGTGGACCACGTTGGCTGCGTTACAACCAGACCAAGTTGGCAAATGCTGCCTTCGCTGCTGCGCTACATCATCAGCTTCAGGAGAAGGGCTCGGACGTGAAAGCGCTCATTGCCCATCCCGGCCTTGCTACCACCCAACTCCAGCACACGACCGTTGAGGGGGGCGGCATGGGTGCGGCCTCCACGTTCTTCGACATTCCCATCCCCATGCCCGCGCTGCGCGACCAGCCGGCGTTCTCCGATGCGTGGCTGCAGCGGCTGGAACACATGGGGGACGGCCGGCTGCAGCTTCAGTGGGGTGATGCCGAGGGAGAGGAATCCTACGAGGTATATCGCGG
>CAXMSI010000085.1:0-7353 GCA_964196085.1 uncultured Acidimicrobiia bacterium
CCTCAAACTGGGCGATCTGCCGCTTTGCCAGTGAGTCATAGTGCACACCATCGGCGCCGTACATCTGCTTGGCAATGATCTCGATCTTGTCGACGAGCGGTTGCTCGAGGTCATACAGGAATCTAAAATCGGATGGCGCTTCGCATGCGGTGACTACTGCTTCTGCTAGTTCCCGAGCGCCTTCGCCGCCGTTCTCCCAGTGTGAAGTCGACACTGTGACTGACGCGCCAGCTTCGGCTGCGAGGCGCTTGATCAGTTCGATTTCAGCGGGTGTATCAGTGATGAACTCATTGATGGCCACGATGCAAGGGATACCGAACTTGGAAGCGTTTTCAATGTGAGCAATGAGGTTGGGCATGCCAGCTTCAAGGAGCTCCAGCTCCTCGTTGAGGTACACGTCGGCGAGCTTGCGACCACCACGCACTGGAGGTCCTCCACCGTGCATCTTCAAGGCTCGGATTGTTGCTACCAGCACGACTGCATCGGGTTGTAGACCTGAGTATCGGCATTTGATATCGAAGAACTTCTCCATGCCCATGTCAGCACCGAAGCCCGACTCGGTGATTACGTAGTCACCGAGTTTCAATGCGATCTGGTCGGCAACGATGGAGCTATTGCCGTGGGCGATGTTGGCAAAAGGCCCGGCATGAACAAACGTTGCTTGTCCCTCGAGCGTCTGCATGAGGTTTGGCATCAGTGCGTCCTTCATAAGAACGGTGACCGCTCCTGCGACCCGCAGATCGTCGCATGTAATTGGTTTGCCTGCCCTGTTGAGTGCCACGACCATCTTGCCGAACCGCTCTCGCATGTCCTTGAGACTGGTGGCTAGGGCGAGAATGGCCATGATCTCTGATGCGACAGTGATGTCGTAGTGGGACTCTCTAGGCACTCCGTCGAGGCGGCCTCCTAGACCAACGATTACGTTCCGAAGTGCGCGATCGTTCATGTCGACCACACGGTTCCAGCTGATCGTGTCCGGATCAATATTGAGAAACTCAACGCCGGCTTCGGCCAACTCTGCGGCCGTTCTGCGCGCTTCATGGTGCAACCGGGCGTCTAGGGCTGCGGCAACGAGGTTGTGGGCTGAGCTGATGGCGTGAATGTCACCGGTGAGGTGCAGATTGAATTCCTCCATGGGGATCACTTGGCTGTATCCGCCACCGGCAGCGCCACCCTTGATTCCAAATGTCGGTCCCATAGACGGCTGCCGGATACAAGCGATTGCCGTGTGCCCAAGGAGGCCTAGACCCTGGGTAAGACCAACAGTTGTAGTGCTCTTGCCTTCGCCCAACGGAGTAGGGGTGATGGCCGTAACGTCGATGTACATGCCAGAGGGTCGGTCGGCCAACCGTTCTAACACCGACAGATGTACCTTTGCTTTGGATGACCCGTACAGGTCGAGTTCCTCAGGAAGGAGCCCTATGGACTCTGCGATCTGAGAGATGGGAAGGGGGGTTGCCGCCTGGGCAATTTCGAGATCGCTTGGAAACATGGCAGAACTCTAGCTCGCAACGAGCGAGCTGATCACGTGTAACAGGGTGGTATTTTTGTACCGATCCTGATTTCGCGTTGATCCAAAGAACGTGAGCGCATAGACGTTTCCGTCGTGCTCTAGAGCAAGCACCAACTGTTCCCCATTGGCTTGGACATGCCACACGCGCCCAAGGCCGTCAGGAATGGGTGCTTGCACAACGAATGGATTTTCTGGGTCTTCAAGGAACTCAAGGAGTTGAGGAAGGCTGATTCCCACATCTGTGTCGAAGAGGTCGATTCTGAAGGCAACATCTCCGAGCCCTGGTGCCACCCAGACATTATCGAAGGGAGCATCCCAGTCCGATGGAGCATCCATCGCGAACGCGACCTCGCCATCTGACACTGATTCAATCGGGGTGTAGGCCTGCTCGACTGTCCCTGGCGGCGTGATCCAGTTTGGGTACCCGAGGTCTTGGTTACAGCTGTCGTCGGGAGCGGTCGAAGGATCGTTGACGAAGGCAAGTGCCATCGACTGTGGGCAGTCGTCTGCGGGGATCACCCCATGGCCCATGTTCTTGAACTCAAAAAGGTACGAGTTCGTGAGTGTCTTTTGGGCTTCGATTGCCCAAGCCGGGGGTGTGGCAGGATCGAGAGTGCCGCTGGTGAGTAGCGTCGGGATGTCTGAGGTGACAGCCTGATCCTCGATTTCGCCGGCCTGTCCGGTGTCATCCCAAATCCGGCAGATAGCGTTGTAGAAACTTGGCACTTCCGACTGGGGCACGTCGGCTGCAGCAAGGGCCGCGGCAACGTCAGCCTCAGCGTTGAAGGGCGTTTCGTCATGACAGCGAACTGACATGTGCTGACCAATATCGAAAAATGCTTCAGAGGTGAGATCGTTCGAGAGCATTGACTCAAACGGGCTGTATTCCCCGACCTCAGCTGCAGCAATGGCATCAGGAATAGCCCCGATTGACGACGTTGAGTACAGCGTCCCGAAGATGGTCTGGTAGAAGCTGTCGCCGTCGATGAGAACGTCGTACACCTTGCCTGTCAGCCAGTCGTTGCCTTGAACCAGCACGGGCTTCTCATTGAGGGTTTCTACGATGCCGGCGAATCGAGTTTCGAGATCTGGGAATGCTGTGCCACAAGCAGAGTCAGAGGCGCAAGCAGCCCATAGTGCTTCCATCACGTCCTCGTCCATTGCGGGATGCACAACTTCGGTGTCGATTTGAGGTGGGACTACTCCGTCGAGGATGACGGAACGAATTCCCTCGGGATGATCTCGCATGGTGGTGAGGGCGAGGCGGGTTCCATAGGAAATACCAAACAGGTTCCACTGTTCGTATCCCAAGGCAGTTCGAAGGTATGCGAGGTCGGTTGCTGAAGCAGCAGAATTGTAGAACTCAGTTCGGACCCCATCGGCCACAACCCTGTCGTGACACGCTTCAATAGCGGCGCCGTATTGGTCCATATAGTCGGTGTCGCTTATGTCGTCGTCGAGCAACTCGAAGTCAACGATCAGCGCCTCGGGACAGGACAAAGCTGGTTCTGAGTACCCAACGCCCCGCTGGTCATAGACAACCACATCCCGATTGACGAGGAAGGGTTCCACGAGGTCCTCGAAGGAGTATTGGATCGTTTCGAGAGTTCTTCCGCCGGGACCGCCATCGAGGTAAATGATCGGGTCCGCCACGGGCTCTGCCGACGCGGAGTGGAACACAGCTACGGCGAGAGTGATTATCGGGCCGGTTGGGTCACTGGAATCTTCGGGAAGCTCGACCGTGCCGCAGGTTGGGTCTGTTCCGTCGGGAATTTCGAAGGGACAGTCGCCTTCTGTGAAGGCGCCCTTGTAGTCGTCACTACCCACTGTTGCGTCAGGTGACTTGGGTTTGTCAGCCGTGGTATCAGCCGGGGGATTCACGCTTGTTGTGGTGGTCGTTGTTGGGCTCGACCCTGCCGTGCAGGCTGCAGCGATGAAAGCGAAGCCGATGCTGAATGTGAGAAGGCGTTTCATGTGATGACTCCGGGCGAGAGTGAGCGGCAAAGAGTACCTGCGTTGATGCTACATCTTGGGGTTGTGCCTCCAAGGTATCGGCCAGAAACAGGGTCGCAGTAAGCGAAATGGAGAACGAGAGGCAGATGCGGTCAATCAGGTCGCACCTGACGATGAATGTACGTGGGCGCTCTCTCGGGCGACAGAGCGAGCCGATATTGCTCGGGCTGAACAATGCGAAACAGTTCTGGCTAGGTCGGGTCTTATCTCTCAGCCACAATTTTGAAGACGTCGCCACCCCATGTGGTGATGTATAGCTCTCCGCGGGCATCGACCCCGAAGCTCGTTGGCTGCCCGATTTCGCCCACATCTTCTGACCAGTCAATCTGGTCGGTGACCATCCCGTCAATGAGTCGGAAGCTTTTGAGCCAACCCTTGCACCAGTCGGAGTAAAAGTAGGTCCCATAGAGTTCGGGGATGAGTGAGCCGCGGTAGACCCGTCCGCCTGTGATTGAGCAGTTGCCGTTCTCGTGGGAGTACTCGAGGACAGGAGGTTCGAAAGCCTCTAAGTCGCAGCCGAATGCGAAACAATGGAATCCCTCCACCTGGACCCAGCCGAGATTCTTGCCCGGTTCGTCGAGCGGCAATACATCTACTTCTTCCCAATTGGAGTGGCCGACGTCACCTATGTACATGCTGTTGGACTCGGGGTCGATTGAGAACCGCCAGGGGTTTCGGAGTCCAAATGCCCAGACTTCCGGGGCCCCGTTGATGCCATCAGCGAATGGGTTCGTCTCTGGGATTCCGTAGGGAGAATCACTATCAACATCGAGCCTGAGGATGCTTGCCAAGTGGGTCTTGGGATCCTGCGCGTGGACCTGTGCGGCTCCACCTTCTCCTAGTGATAGGAAGAGATAGCCGGTGGGACCAAACTCGAGCATCCCGGCGTTGTGTCGAACGGTGGGCTGCACAAAATGCATCAATTGTTGGCCCGAATCTCGATCTGCCAGGTTGGGGTCTCCGCTGACAGCAAACTCCCAAAGCACGGAGTTGTCGTCATTTTGGGTGTACTAGACGAAGAAGCGTCCGTTCTCGGCGTAGTCAGGATGGAAAGCAAGGCCCAGCAGTCCTTGCTCAATGCTGACTGCTTTGACTACGTCTCGAAGATCGAGGAACGGTGTTTCGACTCGTCCGTCTATCGGGTCGAGAATCACGACGTACCCATATTGTTCCATGACGAAGAGTCGATCGTCACCGGGTGGCGCTGTCACGAGGTTGGGCCGGTGGAAGTCGTTGCCAACGAGTTCCAGCCCGAGCCCCTGCAGTTCGGGTAGCGGTGGGACCGTGGTGGTGGTGGTGGTGGTGGTGGTGGTGGTGGTAGTGGTAGTGGCTGGACTGGTTTGAACCACACTGGCGGGAGGGGCGGCTGTGGCAGTAGTTATGGCGGCTGCGGCGGTCACAGGCACGGTGATGGAGGCCGGTTCTGGACTGGTGCAAGCAGCAGCAAGAACTCCTAGCAAGACAGTATGCATGACCCATTTATTCATCAAGGGTTATCTCCAATGTGCGGCCAAAGGTCTTCTCGAAGAACCGGATACGTTTGGCGATGCGAACAGGGTCAGGCATCGTTGGCAAGCCCGTGAGTCGGATCCTGAGAACTTCCCCGTTGTCGCTTGCCTCAAGAGAGCTGAGTTGGGCTGTCCGAGTGCGATCAAGGGAGTCTGCCAACTGGAGCAAAGCGCCCATTGCGTTGACCCGAGAGCGTTGCTGAGCGGTGAGGAAGGCATAGGGAGGAAATGAGATCTTCGTTGGGCCGCCGCGCTGGCCGTAGAGCACACTTAGAATTGCCGCCCGATCGTATGGCGAAAGGCCCCGGAGGCCCGCATTTTCTACGAGGTAGGCGGTATGGCGGTGGCTGCCCGACAGTGAAATGGCCCGACCTACAGAGTGGAGTCGAGCAGCAATGTCTACCAGCGTCGTCTCGCGTTCGGTGAGGGCGAGTAGACCGGGTAGTTGCTGGAGCAGGAGACCGGCGATCCTGGCGGTTTGATTCACGTGTGTTGGGTCGTCAATGAATTGGTCAACAATGGTCTGAACTGATCGCTGGCGTACCTCGTCTCCCGCTCGGTGTTGGCACGTTGAGCCGATCGAACACGACGCCTTCGCGAAGGCCCCAATCGGAGAGGATTAGATGCTGTTGGTCTAGGGAGCGGAGGACCTCGGAGAGGATCAAACCAGCGACGGGTAGATGGAGTGCCCGAGAAGGGTTGACCAACTCAGCAATGCGCTCCCGAGACGTGAGGGGGGCCAGGCGGCTCGTCGCCTCTTCGATCTCGAACCGCGTCAGGAGTGCTTGGTTGAGTGATCGAGGCATCCAAAGTGATTGTCTACGCAGGACGTAATCCCCTAGGGCGCGCACAGTGCCCCCAACGGCGACGGTTTGGTTGGGAGGTGTCGGGAGGGATTGTTTGGCGAGGGCGTCTTTCACGATCGACCGGACGCGTTCCTCGTGGCTAGGGGTGAGAGCGTCGGGACTGCCGATCCGAGCATGGATACGTGAGACCCCGAGCTTCATCGAGATAGTGTGGGAGATGTTCGATACCGTTCCGTAAGCCAGTTCGAGGCTTCCGCCACCCAGATCGATGAGTACTCGCTCGTCTCCGGCTAGCAAGATTGAGCCCATCGCTCCGCGGTAGGAGAGTTCAGCCTCTTGTGTGCCAGTGATCACATCAACAGCCAACCCGGTAGCTGTACTGATCTGTTTGACGACCTCTGGGCCATTGGCTGCCTCGCGCAGTGCCGATGTAGCGACGCAGAAGATCTTGGTAGCTCCAACGCTTTTCGCAACTGCTGTGAGACGTTGGGCAGCGGCAACTGAGCGTTCGATATCGAACTGAGGCAGAAACCCATGCTCGCCAACCACAGCTCCAAGGTGAAGCATTTCTCTATCCCTGTCTGTGGTGGTCAAACCCCCGTCAGCAGTGACGTCGGTTACCAGAAGACGGAAGGAATTAGAACCAAGATCGAGGACCGCTACACGCATGTGGGCAGGCTAGTCCTAACCCGAATTACAACTAGAACTTAAGCTGGAGGCCGCACGGTTTCGACCTGTTACTACTTGGCGTCGAAATCGTCTAGTTGTTCTGGCGTGTCGAGGGATCGCCAACTGTCACCTTTCTCTCCCCATGTTTCCCACTCTTCCTTGGGGACCTTCCGGATCTCTTGACCCTGCAATGCGGAGTGAAGCGATCCTCCCAATGTGAGTTCCTTAGCCAGAATTGGCAGCAGGGTCTTTGGGTACCAGGCGCATGTGACCTGAAGCCACCCGTCGGCTTCGGGTATCACTGGGTGGGGCCCGGCAAGATCCAGCAGGTTTCTCAGGGTGGTGGGCCGCACCCCTGGTTGATCAACCGCAACCACGAGTACGTCAGCATCCATTTTCCGCATGGCTGTCACGATGCCGCCGAGGGGGCCCTTGTAGGCGGTGCCCAAGTCGGGCAAGTACAGAGCGTCTGGCACGGGTCCAGTTTTCCTCCCAACGACTACAACTTGTTCGCAGACGGACGAAAGAGCGGCCGCAACGTGCTGGATCATCGTGACCCCGCCAACGTGGATCAGGGCTTTGTCTGATCCCATTCGCGACGAACGTCCGCCTGCAAGGACGATACCGACAGTCATTATGGCGTTTCTAGGGGCCGGCCTGATGTAACCCAGGCCTCAATACCCCCGTTGAGCTCAGTGAGGTGGGTGAACCCGGCGTCTTTGAGCAGTCGTGCGGCCTCGGCGCTTGCAGCCGTTGAACGTGCGTAGATGAGGAGGTGGTCGTCGCTATCAAGTTCCCTTATGGAGGCTTCGAAGCTACCGCCGAGTACGTCGAGGTTGATCGC
>CAXMSI010000086.1:0-7033 GCA_964196085.1 uncultured Acidimicrobiia bacterium
GTCGGAGCTGAAATATCTAGGTGGGGCCCCTCCTCGCTCGCTGCGCTCGCATTTCCTCCCCGCAAGCAGGGAGGTAAGCGCACCGGTTCAATCTCGCTTAGGATCTACCGGGTGACCGACCCCGTACTCGAAGCCCTCAACGGGCTTGAACATGAGATCGTTGCCTGCGATCCCGATCTGGCTGACACTGCAGCTTTTTGTGAGGCCTATGGATACTCCCCCGACGACTCGGCGAACGCCATCCTTGTTGTCGGCAAATCCGCTGAGCGACCTGTTGCCTGCTGCGTTGTGCTTGCCTCCTACCGACTCGACGTGAACGGTGCGGTGAAACGCAAGCTCGGTTCCCGAAAGGCTTCATTCGCGTCGGCCGAGGACACCATCGCCCGTTCAGGTGGGATGCAGATTGGCGGAGTGACACCGTTTGGATTGCCAGATGATGTCCCTATCTGGATCGACGCTGCGGTGATGGAGCGAGAACTCATCATTGTTGGCGGCGGGTCAAGGGACCGCAAGATTCTGTGCCCGCCGGCATCACTTGCGGCCATCACTTCCGCCGAAGTGGTGGACGGCCTCGCCAAGCCTTGGCCTACGGAGTAACTACAGATCCTTGCGGAGGGCCAGTCCCTCCAGAATGAGATCTAACCCCAGGGCAAATTCATCAGCGAACTGATAGTCCGGCTGCATGACATGCCCCATGGCCAATTCCATCAGGTAGGGATACTCACTCATATCTGACTGTTCGATGATCTCTTCAGCCATTTCATGAGTTTCTTCGGTGCTCTCGAATGGGAGCGACACTTCGGTCTGAACGAATCCAAACACGAATGCATCAATCAAGGCAAAGGCGTGAGCAGTCATAGCGATCGAGAACCCCGCTTCTCGGAAACTTCGAATCACCCAATCGTGATGCGCCAACGTGGCCTTGCCTGGTTGTCGCCGATTGTTGACAAAGGCCACAGCCCAAGGGTGTTGATTCAAGCTCGTCCTCAGGAGTTCAGCTCGCTGACGAGCTTCTACGAGCCAGTCGCCTTCGATGCTCCCAAGATCGATCTCATCAAACACCGCATCCACCATGGCGTCGATCACTTCTTCTTTGTTTGCAACGTGGTAGTAGATAGACATGGGCTTTACGCCCAGTTCGGTTGCGAGCTTGCGCATAGTGAGTCCGCCGATGCCCTCAGCGTCAGCGATCGATAGTGCTTTCGCTACAAGGCGCTTCTTCGAAAGCGGCGTCCGCTTCTTTTCGCTTGTGGACTTAGCTTGAGTCATGCTGGGAACCTGGTGAAGTGTCCAGCCAAGTGTACACGAATTCGCGAGTTGTCGTACGTTGTACGGTAGCGGTCGAGGGGTAGCGATATCCCTCTCGATCCTGGGACAGGTTACGATAGGCCCATGCCCACAGCCGACCAGTTCTTCCCCTACCTCCATGAGCCCCAATACAGATTGCTGCTCATGCCATTAGGCGTGAGGAAGACCGACGGAGTAACCATCACTCCAGATGGGCGACTCAAAGCGAAGTTCGGCTTCGTCAAAGCCGAGACTCCCTTGACAAACATTGTCTACACAATGATTACTGGGGACCACCTTTGGATCAAAGCTGTAGGCCTGCGAGGAAGCAGTGCTGACTCGGGGGTCACCTTTGGGACCAGTCCGAAGCAAGGCCTCTGCATCATGTTCAGCGAGAAGATCCCACGAATCCTTGGGTTCCGCCCCCACCGCGCGTTATGGGTTAGCGTCGCCGACCCACTGGGTCTCGCCGAGGCGATCGGCGCTGAGATCAAGAGCTAGTCCGGTCCTTCGGTGTTAGGCGTATGGATCCGAGTTGGTCAACTTCGTCACAACCTCGGGTACTGCAATCCCCGGAGTCAGATCCGCTGAGCTCTCGGGCGTTCCCCACGTTGTTTGGATGGGCACAACTCCAGCCCAGTGTGGACCAGCCTTATCCTCTTCGCTGTCAATAGGGTCTCCAGTTCGAACCTTGGCTGAGGCTTCGGAGAGCGGCACCGACAACACCATCGTGATCCGCACATCTTCGACAGTTGGTTGTCGAGCGGTATCCCAGATTGCGACCATGTGATCGTTGACTACTTTGAGTGCAGCCATCTTCTCGTCATGGCCCTCAACAACGGCGGCGACGCCGCGAACTACCACCGACCTATAGTTCACCGAGTTGTCAAACGGGGTGCGAGCAACCACGAGCCCGTCGACGATCGTGACCGTAAGACAGACCTCAACAGATCGACTCCCCCGCATCATGGCATTCGCAATGCCACCGTGGATCACAATTTCATCGTCGGTGAACCCGTAGGCCATGGGCAATACAAGAGGCCCGGTGGGGGTATTTACTCCCACATGGGCGACCAAACCTGAATCAAGGATCTCGCGTATTACCTGCGGGCTGTACTCGGCCCGGTCCTTGCCGCGCTTGATTGTTGTTCGGGCAGAAGGTGGTTGATGCTCCGTCATGACGGTTCCTCTTGTATTACGACCAAGTCACCCGATCCTTAGAGGTTGCCTCGTTCAGCTTGATCGCGTTCGATGGCTTCGAACAACGCCTTAAAATTGCCTTCGCCAAAGCCCAAGGCTCCACGGCGTTCTATGAACTCGTAGAAGAACGTTGGCCGGTCTTGCATCATCCGGGTGAAAATCTGCAACAGCTGCCCGCCATCGTCTTCGTCCACCAAGATCTGCAGCTTGTGCAACTCGTCGTAGTCCGCGTCGATATCGGGGATCCGACCGGGGAGCTCCTCGTAATACGAGTCAGGGACTGACATAAGGCCCATTCCCCGTGATCGAGCCTCGGCAACCGTGGACACAAGGTCCTCGGTGGCAATGGCAATGTGCTGGACACCCGAGCCCTGGTAAAAGTCGATGTACTCTTCGATCTGGGACTTTTTGAGGCCCGTGGCAGGCTCGTTGATTGGCAATCTGATGACACCCGAACCATCCCACACCACCTTGGACATGAGTGCTGAGTACTCAGTAGAGATCGCCTCGTCGTCGAAGTGCTTGAGCAACACAAACCCAAAGACTCGCTCGTAGTACTCAACCCACTCGTCCATCTCACCCAACTCAACGTTGGCCACCACATGGTCAATATGCGTCAAGCCAATGCTCTTGGCAAGCGAGTCGTTGCGGGGACGGAAATCTGGCGGCGGCCACACCGTGTCTCCGTCTTCGATGAGCGAATGCACCGTATCTCCGTAGGCGGCAATTTGGCCAAGGAGCCAACTACCACGCTCGCCAATGAGCGGGTGTGCCTCGAGGGTGACCGTTGCACCTCGTTCCCGAGCGAGTTCGACTGCGGCTCGTGCGTTAGGCACGGTCATGGCTACATCCTTGACGCCGGGTCCGTGGGTCGCCAAGTGCCGGGTGATCTCGTGGTCTGGCGACAACGCTCCAGTCAGGATAAGCCGCACATCACCCTGTTCGAGGGCGTAGCTAGCCGTGTCTTTGACGCCGGTTTCAGGGCCTCGGTACCCAACGATCTTGTATCCGTGAATCGCTCGGTAATAGTGCGCCGTCTGATAGGCGTTCCCTACCCAAATCTCTACATGGTGGAACGCCGTAATAGGAAAATCTGCTTGATGGGCGGCTACCGCCGCGTCCATAGTTTCAGTGCTCAATTCGTACCTCCTGCTCGAGCTGGCATGACCTGGCCAGCGCATTCTCCAAATCCAATACTCACTGCTCCGGGGGCGTTACATCTTCCACGCAGCACCACCCGATCTCCATCTTCAAGGAACGATCGTCGTGACCCGTCGCTCAACAAGAACGGTTCAGCACCGTTCTTAGACATTTCGATAAGACTCCCACACTCGCTGGAAGTCGGCCCCGAAACGGTGCCGCTTGCATAAAGGTCACCCGGTTTGATGGCCGTGCCATTGCTCGCAGCATGGGTGAGTTGCTGAGCCATTGTCCAGTACATGTCGGCGAAGTCGCTGCCGCCAATGTTCTCCCCATTGAGTTCGATCGAGAGATCGATTGAGAGCGACCGGTTGGAGTCATCTGTGAGGTACCCCAGCGGCGTCGGGTTCTGAACAGGCGCAGCGCCTCTGAAGGGTTCCAGCGCTGCCATGGTTACGACCCAAGGCGAAACAGTTGTAACAAAGCTTTTCCCTAGAAACGGACCGAGTGGTTGGTACTCCCAAGCTTGTATGTCGCGGGCCGACCAGTCGTTGACCAACACCACTCCCCCAATATGCGACTCGGCGTCAACCATCGGAATAGCCGAACCAAGGCTCGATGGCTTGCTGGTGAAAAAGCCCACTTCGAGTTCTATGTCAAGGCGCTGGCAGGGACCAAACGTTGGCCCGTCTTTGCCAGGCCGCTGGCCTGCCGGGCGGACCACCGGTGTGTCGCTTACTGAGACTGTTGATGCGCGGCCGTGATAGCCCACCGGCAGGTGTTTCCAGTTGGGCATTAAGGGATCTCCACCCGGACGAAACATCTTTCCGAGGTTGGTGGCATGATGCTCTGACGAGTAGAAGTCCACGTAGTCGCCCACTACAAACGGCAGTTCCATCGACACCCCAGTCTGGGGAATCAAACCGCTGTCCGGGACGGTTGCAAGCTCGACGCTTCCACTCGCCAAGAGCTCAGAGACCCGCTGTCGGACCGGTTCAATACCCCGCTCGAACAACTGGTTCAAACTTCCCAGCAGCTCACCTTGGGGGACGTCCAAAAGGCCGTGCTCACCCACCAGGTACAGGTC
This sequence comes from uncultured Acidimicrobiia bacterium, assembly GCA_964196085.1. Classification (GTDB taxonomy): domain Bacteria; phylum Actinomycetota; class Acidimicrobiia; order Spongiisociales; family JAENVV01; genus CAXMPE01. Next base: position 4,715 of record CAXMSI010000086.1, read on the forward strand.
GAGGATCTGTTCACCAATCGCCACTCCGACCCGACGCTCCCCATCCCCGATACTGAAGATACCGAAAGGAAGATTCTGGACCGGGAAGTCGCTCCCATCAGGGACGTCCACCCAACTTGTTAGGTGCGGGCTGTTTGGGTGCATCATGTCGAAACTAGCCCCAAAGCTGCAAGATCAGCCATGGGTTCTGCGAAGTCGCATGAACCGTACGAGATGAACTGGCCCCTGAGTTCGCTGGGGTCGAAAGCCTTTACAGCGGCAATGAGCTGTCCTGCGTCGGTATGGCGCAAGGTGGTTATGAGCGTGTCTACACCGGCGCCACGCTGAGCTACTCCAGTAGCCACCAGCAGGTTCAGAAAGCCGTGGCGCATGACGCCCAAACTTCTGTCGAAGTGCCGCACCGGATGATGCAACCCAGCGGTGGCCTTGAAAGGAAGGTCGTGTTCCACACAGGCAGCAATGAATTGAGCAACAACCTTAAGCGAGGGGAAGTCAGCAGCCTCAACCCCGCCGCACCTCAGCTTGGCACCGATATCTGCGTCCAAGTTCTGCCGAAGTTCTGCGAGTACCGCAACGCCCAGTCGGGCAGTATCACCGTCGAGCTTGCCGGACTTGGGTGCCACCTCAAACATGGTGATCGCAGAAGGCACCGCGGAGAGCACCTTGCGAACGGTGGCGTCGGCCTCGGCGAGTGCGACGGCCAATGAATCTTCTGGCGCTAATTGCAGGCGCCGTTCCACCATGGCGACGTTGGCCCTCGTTCCCACTGCTTCATGGAAACCAGCAATCGAGCCAGCCATCGATTCGAGAGGCCCGTCGAGAATCACACTGATGGACCATGCCTCAGTGTCGGGTTCCGAGCCAAGAAGCTCGGCTGCCAACTCTTGGAGGCGGGAGCCAAGACATACGAACCGGTCGAGACGCCGGGCATCGGCGCTTCGCCTTGCTACTCGGTACTCGCCAACAGCTGTGGCCATCGACAACGAGGCCGGCGGAAACAGGCCGGCGTAGTCAACGAGGTCGTCGAAGAGCGCTTCAGACACTTCAGCGTGAGGAACGGCGTCGATCACTACCGGCCACCCATCCACGTCCATGCGTACTGGTCTTGCTCACAGTCAACCGCACCCGGGCCGACGTTGAGTGGCTTGAAGGTATCAATCATCACCGCGTATTCCTCGGTGCCTTCTTTGCCAATACTGGCTTCGATGCTCCCAGGCTGTGGCCCATGCGTGTGACCACCCGGATGCAGCGAGATGGAGCCCTCTTCTATGCCTGATCCCTTACGGCTCATAAACTCCCCCTCTACATAGAACAGCACTTCATCACTATCCACGTTGGAGTGGTAGTACGGAGCAGGAATCGCCAGCGGGTGATAATCAAACTTCCTTGGCACAAAACTACAGATCACAAGGCCCGGCGCTTGAAAGGTTTGATGCACTGGCGGTGGCTGGTGAATACGCCCAGTGATTGGCTCAAAGTCAAAGATCGAAAGCTTGTAGGGGTAGAGGCACCCGTCCCATCCAACAACGTCGAACGGGTGGTTCTGATAGACGTGCTTGGTAATGCCGTTCCAATGACGCACGTACACAGGGACATCAGTCCCTTCCTGAATGAGTGGCTCGGTTGGCCCGTGCAGGTCACGCTCGCAGTAGGGGGCATGCTCGAGAAATTGCCCGTTTCGGCTGAGATACCGAGCCGGTGCCTCGATGTGGCCACGCGTCTCTGTGACCAAAGCGCGCACCAAGGTGCCCTCGTCAGGCACCCAACGGTGGATGGTTGATGACGGCACAACAACGTAGTCACCACGGGTGAATCGCAACTCGCCAAAGACCGATTCGAGCGTGCCCGAACCAGCCTCAATAAACACCAACTCATCGCCCATCGCATTCTTGGACAACTCACTTGGCCCGGATGCCGACACGTAGGAAACTCGAACGTCCTCGTTCGCCAACAGAAGGCTCCTGCCCAGCACCAGATCAGCGCCAGATCCGAGGATGTGGGTCTTGAAATGGCGCGGCCGCAGCGGGTGATTTGGAGCAGCCTCTTCAGTAGTCGAAGCGACTGCATCGATAGCACTGAGCGCAGTCGGAGGTCGCTGGTGATATAACAGTGCGGAGTCGTAGGAAAAGCCTTCTTCTCCCATCAGCTCTTCGTGATACAGCGAACCATCGGGCTGGCGAAACTGCGTGTGGCGCTTCTGGGAGATATCCCCAACTTGCTTATAGAACGGCATGATTCTCCTTTAGATAGCTCGGGACAGGGCCGGTTCACGGCCCACTGACTTGGCGGCTCTGACCACAACCTTGGATGCTTCAATCG
>CAXMSI010000086.1:7043-7347 GCA_964196085.1 uncultured Acidimicrobiia bacterium
CTACTACTCCGATGCTGGCCACCACCCCACCCGTTGGACTGAATACAGGGGCGGCGACCCCAACGACGCCATCCTCAAGCTCTCCTCGCGAGGCAGCGAAGCCGAGCTGACGGATTTGGGCGAGCTCAGCAACCAGTCGGGCGGGGTCTGAACTGGTGGACACAACAGACTCGGTAACGTCGGGCGGGCACCACGCCAGAATTGCTCGGCCATGAGCCGCCTCATGCAGTGCGTGCCTTGAGCCAGCCCGATAGGTGACTTGCACAAGCCGATCTTCGGGGAGGAGCTGATCGACGGCAACGGT
>CAXMSI010000087.1:0-7052 GCA_964196085.1 uncultured Acidimicrobiia bacterium
CCTCTTTGGCACGCTCTGCAACGAGCACCCCAACCTGGCCAGCAGTCTCGATGTTGAGACGGGATCCCTTGACTGCTTCCTCACGAGAGGATGCTGCAGCGAGGGTTACTCCCGACAGGTCGTCAATGACCTGGCAAGAGATGTACTTGTTGCTGCGAAACACAGCTAAACGCGGACGCTGAGCGGTGCCAGCAAGCTTCTTACGAAGCGAGTAGTGGCGCTTTTGGCGGCCAGCCTCACGAGACCTGCTCATCGGATACCAGCCTTTCCTGCCTTACGGCGGACGAACCTCAACCAAGATACCTTCAGGGGTGTCCAGGTTCACCACGTGGGAGAAACCAACCTGTAGCTCGATGAACGAGCCCTTGAGCGCAGCACGGTAACCAACGCCCAAGATGGCGAGTTCCTTGCTGAATCCCTTGTCGACGCCAATAACCATGTTATTGACGAGCGAACGGAAGAGACCATGAAGCGCTTTGTTCTGTCGTTGGTCGTTCGGACGCTCAACAAAGAGCGTTCCATCTTCGACCTTTGCGGTGATTGGTTCATCAAGCACGCGCGTGAGCTCACCTTTGGGGCCTTTAACAGTGACGGATTGGCCCTTCACTGTTACGTCGACACCGGAAGGGATCTCGATAGGAGCGTTACCTACGCGACTCATTACCAAACCTCACAGATGAGTTCGCCACCGAGCTTGCGCCGGCGAGCCTCACGGTCAGGAAGGAGCCCTTGGCTAGTGGAAACAACGGCTACGCCGATGCCACCCTGTACCCGTGGGAGCTCATGAGCTTTGCGGAACACTCGGCGGCCGGGGCTTGAGACACGGCGAATGCCCAAAATGGCCTTCTCCGAGTCAGCTCCGTACCGAAGTGCGATGGTCAAGGTGTTCCCCTGCTTGGCAGGTTCCACTTTGAAGTCATCTACAAAACCTTCGTTTACGAGAATCTTGGCAATGCCTTCCTTCATCTTTGATGATGGCATTGCGAGTGTTGCGTGTCCCACCATGTTCGCGTTGCGAATCCTGGTGAGCATGTCTGCAATTGGATCAGTATTCATTGGTTACCACGATGCCTTTTTGACTCCAGGCAGTTCGCCCCGAAGTGCGAGCTGGCGAACGCAGATACGGCACATGCCGAAACGTCGCAGATACGCACGCGGACGCCCACAACGTTCGCAGCGGCTGTAACCGCGTACTGCGTACTTGGGCTTGCGCTTTGCCTTGGCGATTTGGGATTTCTTAGCCATGCAATTCCTTTTTTCGTCTAATTACTTCTTGAAAGGGAAGCCGAGCTTTTCGAGCAGCAGCTTTCCTTCTTCATTGCTTTCAGCAGTTGTGCAGATGGTGATGTCCATACCGCGAATCGCTGAGATCTTGTCGTAGTCAATCTCCGGGAAGATCAACTGCTCAGTGACACCAAAGGTGTAGTTTCCGCGTCCATCGAATGATGTTGGCTTGAGACCACGGAAGTCACGGATACGAGGGATGGCGATTGCCACCAACCGATCGTAAAACTCCCACATTCGGTCGCCACGCATAGTGACTGAGCAGCCAACAGCCTGGCCTTCGCGGAGCTTGAAAGTCGCGATCGACTTGCGAGCTCGGTTCAGCTTTGGCTTTTGGCCGGTAATGGTCATCAAATCTTCCATCACGTGATCAATGACAGCACGGTTGGCCGCAGCCTCACCCATACCGACGTTGACGACGATCTTCTGGAGGCGAGGTACCTGCATCACGTTCTCAAGGCCGAGTTCGTCCTTGATTTCGGATCGCAGTTTGTCGTTGTACTTGGTTTTCAGACGAGGCATGCTCATAGCGCCACTCCACACTTCTTGCACGAACGGTGCTTGTTGCCGTCAGCGTCGAAGGAGTAGCCAGTGCGAGTAGGTCCACAGTCCTTGCAGATGAGCATCAAGTTGGACACATCAATTGGCATGTCCTTGTCGATGATTCCACCTGGCTGGGATTCGCTCAGAGGCTTCTGGTGCTTCTTTGCGGTGTTGACATTCTCAACAATGGCTTTGTTTCGGGTAGGGAACATCTTCACGATGCGTGATTCCTTGCCCTTGTCCTTGCCTGCGACGACTTTGACTTTGTCGCCTTCACGCAACTTCATCTAGATCACCTCCGGAGCGAGCGAAACGATACGCATGAAACGCTTGTCACGCAGCTCACGAGCAACCGGGCCAAAGATACGAGTACCACGTGGCTCCTTGTTGTCGTTGATGAGCACACATGCATTCTCGTCGAAACGAATGTAGGTTCCGTCGTCGCGACGGACCTCTTTAGCGGTACGAACGATGACAGCCTTTACGACGTCACCCTTCTTAACACCCGCAGCAGGGATTGCCTGCTTTACGGCAGCAACGATGACGTCACCAACCCGGGCGTAGCGTCGCTTTGAGCCACCGAGGACTCGAATACAAAGGACTTCCCTTGCACCTGAGTTATCGGCAACCTTGACACGGGATTCTTGCTGGATCATCGGGCACGCTCCAACACTTCGTCGAGACGCCACCGCTTGAGCTTGGAAATTGGACGGGTCTCAACAATGCGGACGGTGTCGCCCAACTTTGCCGAGTTGTCCTCGTCATGTGCGTGCAGCTTGTTGCTGGTTCGCACAACCTTTCCGTACTTTGGGTGAGGTCGGGACATGTCGATGCGCACGGCAATGGTCTTTTCTCGGGCGTCCGAGACGACCACGCCAATACGTGTCTTACGACGATTGCGATCGGTCATTCGGCACCTTCCTCTTTCTCACGAATCACTGTGAGGATCCGGGCAACGGAGCGGCGAACGTCGCCGATCTGTGCCGTGTTTGTTAACTGGTTCGTCGCCATCTGGAATCGCAGGTTGAACAGCTCATCCCTGGCATCGGCCAGCGCTTCGTTGAGTTCCTCAACTGAGAGGTCTCGTACTGATTCAATGTTCATTACTGGTCCTCCCGTCGAACAAATCGGGTCTTCATTGGCAGCTTGTGCCCAGCCTTACGCATCGCTTCACGAGCCAGCTCTTCTGAAACTCCGGCTACCTCAAACATGATGCGTCCTGGCTTGACTACAGCAATCCAGAACTCCGGTGCTCCCTTACCTGAACCCATGCGGGTTTCAGCAGGCTTGGCCGAGACTGGCTTGTCTGGGAACAAGTTGATCCAGACCTTCCCTCCACGCTTGAGCGTACGAGTGATGGTCACACGAGTGGCTTCGATCTGACGGGCAGTCACCCATGCAGGCTCGAGAGCCTGAATGCCGAACTCTCCGAAACTGACCTTGAGGCCACCCTTGGAAACGCCTTGACGACGTCCACGATGGACTCGGCGCCACTTAACGCGCTTAGGCATCAACATCGGCGTCGCCTCCTTCGTCAGTAACGTCAGGAATCACTTCTTCCGCGACTTCTTCAGCCGGAGCATCAGTCACTTCTTCGGCAACAACTTCAGCCGGAGCATCAGTCACTTCCGCAACAACTTCTTCCACTACGGCCTCGACGGGAGCTTCAACAGCTTCAACAGGGGCCTCTACAGCCTCGACGGGAGCTTCAACAGGGGCCTCTACAGCCTCGGTTGTGACTTCTTCCTTTACCTTGGCTTCAGCTTCAGCCTTGTCCTCAGCAGCCATGGCCTTCTTGCGCGTGCCGCCACCAGCTTCGATAACTAGCGGAGTCTTGCGCTCTGCGGCCTGCTCAGCACGAGCCTTTGGCGTTGGACGACGATTCGCACCCGATGCCATGTCGGCTTCCTGCTGGATGCGACGCTCACGGGCGCCAGCGAGGGTGCCCATGATCTGGCCCTTGTAGATCCAAACCTTCACACCAACAATTCCAGCGCCTGTAGGCGAGTGAACCTGTGCGTAGTCAATGTCTGCGCGCAGCGTATGCAGTGGGACGCGACCCTCGAGGTACCACTCACGGCGGCCCATGTCGGCTCCACCAAGACGGCCCTTGAGTTCGATACGAACTCCCTGAGCGCCAGCCCGCATTGCCTGCTGGACTGCACGTTTCATTGCACGACGGAAGGCGACGCGGTTAGCAAGCGCGTCTGCGACGCCCTTTGCCACGAGCATGGCGTCGGTGTCGACGTCTTTGATTTCGGTGACGTTGAGCTTCACGTTTCGGCCAGAGAGCTTCTCAAGACCTTCGCGAAGACGCTCGGCCTCGGCTCCACGCCGACCAATAACAACTCCTGGACGACCAGTGAATATCTCAACAACGATCTTCTCACGCAGACGCTCGATCTCGATGCGAGATACGGCGCCACGGTCGAGTTCGCCGTTTAGATAGTCGCGGATTTTCCAGTCTTCGTTGACCAGTTCCTTGTACTCAGTGTCTGAGTACCAGCGGGACTTCCAGTCGGTGACAATGCCAAGACGGAACCCATACGGGTGTACTTTTTGACCCATAGTTAGCCCTCCTCGCCGTTTGAAACGACAACAGTGATGTGACATGTACGCTTCAGAATCTCAGTAGCTCGACCACGGGCACGAGGGCGCCAGCGCTTCAGCGTTGGACCTTCGTTTGCGTAGGCCTCGATTACTACGAGATCCTCAGCTGGGATGTCATGATTTTCTAGTGCATTCGCCATTGCAGATTCGAGAACCTTCACAATGGTGCCTGCCGCCTTACGGTCGGTGTGGTTGAGCACAACAACAGCTTCTGCTGCCGGGAGTCCACGAACGATGTCCAGGACCCGGCGAACCTTCAAAGAAGACTGACGAACGTACTTCGCCTGCGCTGGAACGTTCATCCGCGCCTCACAGACTTGTCAGCAATGTGACCACGGAAGGTGCGCGTTGGGGCGAACTCTCCGAGCTTGTGGCCAACCATTGATTCAGATACGTACACGGGAACGTGCTTACGGCCGTCGTGAACAGCAATGGTGTGACCCACCATTGCTGGAATAACTGTCGAGCGACGGCTCCACGTACGAATGACCTTACGTTCTCCTCGGTCGTTCATGTCTTCGACCTTCTTCAACAGGTGATCGTCGATGAACGGTCCCTTTTTGAGACTTCTCGCCATGGTCTACCTGCTTCCCTTCTTGGTACGGCGGCGCACAATGGCTTCATTGCTTGCCTTTTTCTTCTTGCGGGTTCGAGCTTCAGGCTTACCCCAAGGAGTCACCGGGTGACGTCCACCCGAGGTTTTACCTTCACCACCACCATGTGGATGGTCGTGCGGGTTCATCACAACACCACGGGACTGAGGACGAACGCCCTTCCAGCGGTTACGACCGGCTTTACCGATCTTGATGAGCTCGTGTTCCGAGTTGCCTACCTCGCCCATCGTGGCCCGGCAGTCGAGTGGCACTGTGCGCATCTCGCCCGAGGGGAGACGCAGGAGCGCCTTGCTGTTCTCTTTGGACATAAGCTGAGCTGAGGACCCAGCCGAGCGAGCCATTTTGGCTCCTCCGCCTGGGCGCATCTCAATGGCGTGAACAACTGAACCAGCAGGAATGTTGCGCAATGGCAGAGCATTTCCAACGCGGATGTCAGCCGAAGAGCCTGACTCAACCATGTCGTCGACTTTTAGGCCAACCGGCTGCAAAATGTAGCGCTTCTCACCATCGAGGTAATGAAGCAGCGCAATTCGTGCGTTGCGGTTCGGGTCATATTGGATCGAGGCAACCCGAGCTGGAACGCCATCCTTGGTGCGGCGGAAGTCGATAACACGGTACTGCTGCTTGTGACCTCCTCCACGATGACGACTCGTGATGCGACCGTTGTTGTTCCGACCACCAGTCGAGTGCTGAGGCTCAAGAAGAGACTTTTCAGGGGTCGTCGAGGTGATCTCGGAGAAATCCGAAACCGTCTGGAACCGACGCCCTGGTGAAGTTGGTTTACGCTTTCTAATCGCCATGACTAAGCCCCGAAGATCTCGATCGACTCGCCGTCAGCGAGTTTGACCATTGCGTGCTTTACATCTTTGCGCTTGCCAACATGAGCCCCAGTGCGCTTGAGCTTCCCCTTGCGGTTGATGGTGTTGACATTCACGACCTTGACGCCAAACACCGCGGCAACGGCCATTTTGATCTCGGTCTTGTTGGTACGCCTATCAACCTGAAAGGTGTAGGTGTTCTGATCCTCAATCAGTGCGTATGTCTTTTCAGACACAACTGGGGCGAGGATTATCGAGCGAGGATCTTTCATGCGTCCTCACCTCCTTCAGAGTCTTTCACAAAGTCATCATCAGCAACCGCGTAGGAAGCGCTGAACGCACGACCAAGGGTGTCTGAGGTGAAGATCACATCATTGGACCACAACACGTCGTACGTGGTGACCTGTCCAGGGGTAGCGAGCTTGACCTGAGGAAGGTTCGCGAAGGAGCGGATTGCCAGCTCATCTGAGCGATCCAACACCATCAGTACCTTGCCTTCTGAGCCGATGGCCGCCAGGAGCGCACGAGCGTCCTTGGTCTTACCTTCATCCCATCCGAATCCGTCGATGACTTTGATAGCTGACTCAGATGCTCGGGCACTGAGTGCTGAGCGGAGAGCCAACTTCTTCATCTTCTTGTTTGTGCGCTGTCCGTAGTCGCGTGGCTTGGGGCCGTGTGCGACACCTCCACCGCGCCATTGCGGCGAACGAATGGAACCGTGACGAGCACGTCCAGTTCCCTTCTGCGCCCATGGCTTGCGACCACCACCGCGGCGTTCGCCACGAGTCTTGGTCGATGCAGTACCGCGTCGAGCTCCTGCGAGCTGTGCGGTTACTACCTGGTGCATGACAGGCATGTTTGGCTCGATGCCAAAGATGTCACTGTCAAGATCTACGTCGCCCTTCGCTGCGCCTGAAGAGTCAAATAGCGGAGCTTTGATGTCTGCCATTATGCCTTCACCGCCTCTCGGACCAACACAACCGAGCCCTTAGGCCCAGGAACTGCACCCTCAATGAGGAGCAGGTCACGGTCGATGTCCACAGCCACGATGTTGAGGTTGAGGACCGTGGTCTTCTCGCCTCCCATGCGACCAGCCATCTTCATGCCCTTGAATACACGGGCAGGAGTAGCACAAGCGCCAATAGAACCAGGAGCACGATGCACACGATGTACACCGTGAGAA
>CAXMSI010000088.1:0-6664 GCA_964196085.1 uncultured Acidimicrobiia bacterium
CCGCACTCGCATTGGTACGCATGGGAGGGGTCACCGAACTTGGACGCGTCTTCAGCAGCTTCTGCCGCTTCGTGACGCGTGGGGTGCTCGACTTTTTGCGGAGTCGGGCAAGCGCCTCGCCTCGCCATTAGTCGTCTTTATCGCTTTTGAGGACCTTGTTGGCGAAGTAGCCGACAATCCCCATCACGATCGCCCCCCAGAATGACGGCCAGAAGCCGGTTGTAGTGAGGCCAAGGTCAAGGCGGCCCGAAATTGCTGTGGCGAGCCAAAACATGAGTCCGTTGATCACAAGCGCTCCAACACCCAGGGTCAGGATGATGAATGGGAAGGCAAAGAACTTTACGACGGGGCGAATGAAGAGGTTCACGAGTGTGAATACGGCTGTTAAGCCAAGGAACGTCTGGACCGAGCCCGAGTATTCAAGCCCGCCAATGAGCCAAACGGTCGCCCAAAGCGATAGGCCGGTAACAATAAATCGAATAGTAAGTCGTTTCATGGAGCAATTCTAGCTGGGGTCGCATACACACGGGTGGGCTTTCGATGCGGGAGGTGGGCTGTCTGAGTTGTTGCTTTTGCTTTGGCCTGATTTCTGCCAGCGCTGACGACCTAGCCGGACCTTTGGTGGTCAGATGAGAGGTGACGTCCGAGGAGGTCGTTGCCGAAGTCCTTTTCTGGGTCTCGCCAAACAGCGTGGACGTGGTTCCCGTTGTCTTGCATTCGGTTGTACTCGACAAGGAATCCGGGCCCCTGGAGCCGGTAGTAGTGAAGGTCGTCGCGTTGCGTCCCTCCAGCCCATGCGAAGTGCAGTGACGGGATGGTGAACTCTTCGAGACGCTTGCGGTGGTGGTCAGCCAGAAGTGGTGGGAGCCGAGTGAGGTACACCTCGACCAGTTCCTGCAGTAGCCGAAGCTGTGCTTTGTTGAGTCGTTCGCTAGCGACACCCGTTGGCTTCGAAAGATCGAGTTCCAAAGCTTTGCTGTCAAGGGTGGAAAGCGCCTCGTGGTGGTCCTGAAAGGACGGTATGGGATGGACTGGATCTCCAGGAAAGCTGACCTGAGGGACCAAGGGAGCGTCGGCGGTCAAAATATCGATTGGGACGGTGTTGGAGAGAACGGCCGAGGACCGCTGTTCAGCATCGAGGGTGGTCAAGAGTTCGCGTGCCGCATCCTCCTCATCGGCGAATGGTCGTGAAGTGGAGCGGCTACTGGTTACCTCGGCCGGGTTGGCGCCGAGGAACAAGGGAGTGGCCGAGACGATTTGGCCGTCCGAAATGGTGATGTTGATCGACACATGATGGCCTTCGTACCGCCATGCCCATGAGCCCCCGAGTGACGGGTCTCCGTAGATACAGGCGAAGTATCGGCCTGGATCACGGGTTACGCGGTTGCCTTCTCTTGCATAAAGGAGTTGCTCGAGTGACATGATGTGCCCGATTCGAGCGAAGGTGGCGTCGCTGACGCCGGTTCGGACGAGCTCTCGGATATACCTGTGAAGGGCGGGAGGTGTTTGATTGAGCGATATCCCGTAGTGGTCGGTTGGGTAGAAAGCCCAGTCGGTTCTGGACGGGTGGTCGAGCGGAAGGTGGGCAGCGTTCGCTAGATCGGCCGGCAGCTGATAGAGGAGCGTTGAAGCTGCGGCTTCCATGCTGGCGACTGTTCCGGGGCTCTGCATAGAGAAATCATAGGCATGAGCAATGATATTTTTTCTGGTGGCCTGCCAGCCAAAACGGACCTAGGAGGGCCAACTGTTTTGGTTTGCCCCTCGCGTTCTGTTGTTGCACCGGATTACCCTCTGGCTCATGATTGAGCTTGAACACGTCTCCAAGACGTTCCCCGGATCCCCTTCGCCTGCGGTTGAGGATCTCTCCTTGTCGATAGCTGAGGGGGAGATCACCGTGCTGGTCGGCCCGTCTGGCTGCGGGAAGACCACAACAATGAAGATGATCAACCGGCTAGTTGAGCCGACTTCAGGCCGGATCACCATTGCGGGAGACGACGTCACAAAGCTCCAAGCCTTCGAGCTTCGGAGACGAATTGGTTATGTGATTCAGCAGATCGGGCTCTTTCCTCACAAGACGGTCGGAGAGAACATCGCCACCGTCCCGAAATTGCTTGGTTGGGACCAGACGAAGATTCAGACGAGGGTCGACGAGCTCATGGATGTCGTGGAGATCGACGTGTCGATGCGCGATCGGTACCCCTCTGAACTGTCAGGGGGTCAGCGCCAACGCGTCGGCGTCGCGAGGGCGCTTGCAGCAGACCCTCCGGTGATGCTGATGGACGAACCGTTTGGTGCGGTCGACCCCATTGTGAGGAACAACCTCCAGGATCAGTTCCTCGCGTTGCAGCAAACCCTCCGAAAGACAATTGTCTTTGTGACCCATGACATTGACGAGGCAGTACGTATTGGCGATCGCATCGCCATCCTCAACGTTGGAGGTGTCTTAGAGCAACTTGCTACTCCAAACGAACTCCTCAGGAACCCAGCCAACCCCTTTGTGTCTGACTTTCTTGGGACGGACAGGGGTATCAAACGCTTGTCCTTGATCCCCATCTCAACAGTTGCACTTGATCCAGGCCCGATTGTGGCGGGTACAGCAAGCGCATCCGACATAGCTGCCATGATGAGTCGGTACGGTACTGACTGGGTAGGAGTGAGAACGGGGACTCGGGTTGACGGTTGGGTTGGCCTCGGCGACCTAGATGCGGGAGCAGTACCGCCAGACTTCGCAGCTCGGCCTTTTGCGACTCGGCTTCGCCCCAACAGTTCGTTGAAGGAAGCCCTAGATGCCGTCGTGAGCAGCCACACCAGTGTGGCGGCAGTCTTTGACGAACACGAGAACTACCTTGGCATGCTCTCTGCTGACACGATCTCAAGCGAGATAGTGCAATGAACGAAGGGCCACTTGTTCGGTGGGACTGGGTGTGGAGTCACCTCGATGACATCTGGGAGCTGACAGTTCAACACGTTGTGCTGACAGTCATTGCAGTCTCGCTTGGTCTGGTGATTGCCGGACCGCTGGCCTATTACGGATATCGTCACTATGCCGCTCGGGGCCCAATCACTTGGGTCGCTGGAGTGCTCTACACGATTCCCTCATTGGCATTATTTGCGTTCCTGGTTCCCTTTACTGGGCTCAGCATTCTTACTGCTGAGATCGGGCTGGTGGGATACACCCTGCTGATTCTGTTCAGGAACATCGTGGCCGGACTCGATGCCGTTCCGGACGGGGTGATAGAGGCGGCGACGGGTATGGGGTATACCGACCGGAGGCGCTTCTGGGAAGTCGAACTCCCGCTCGCGATGCCGGTCATCATTGCCGGAATTCGGATTGCAACAGTGACAACGGTTGGCTTGGTTACGGTGACGTCCCTCATTTCTTACGGAGGATATGGCAAGTTCATTCTGCAAGGCCTGAACCGGTTCTTCAACACCCAGATCATCATTGGGGCGGTCCTGTCGGTGCTTCTGGCCACCGTTGCTGATGTGCTGCTCATCCGACTTGAGCGACGGGTGACCCCTTGGGCTCAGAGGCGTTCTGAATGAGTGGCTTCTGGGCAGACGCGTGGACATTTGTGCTCGACAATCTGTCGGGCGATGGCGGAATACCGGAGCTGCTGGTCGACCACATTCGCATCTCGGCCTTCACAGTGGTCCTCGCATCGTCGATAGCGCTACCAGGCGCGATGTGGCTGGGGCACCGGGGCAGGGGGCTCGCCGCGGCAGTAGCGGTGGTGAATATTGGCCGGGCCATCCCGTCATTTGCGATCGTCGCCTTGGCGTTGCCAGTCACCATCGCCATTGGTTTGGGTCTCGGCTTCTGGCCTACTTTTCTGGCCTTATTCGCTCTAGCGTTGCCTCCTATCTTCGTGAACACTGTGACAGGAGTATCCGAAGTTGATGACTCGCTCGTGGAGTCGGCCCGCGGTATGGGACTTACCGAAAGTCAGATTCTCCGAACAATCGAGCTCCCGATAGCTATGCCCGTGATCTTGTCGGGAGTGCGGCTTTCTGCGGTACAAGTTGTTGCTACTGCAACTTTGGGGGCTTTGGTGGGTTGGGGTGGACTTGGTAGGTATGTCGTGGACGGGTTTGCCACTCAGAACAACCCGAAGGTGTTCATTGGGGGGTTGCTGGTGGCACTGCTTGCCATAACGACGGAGATCTTCTTCAGTTTTCTCGAGCGCGTTCTGATTCCGAAAGGTCTCCGCAAAGGCAAGAAGGGTGAGCCCTCCCACGAACGGGCAGAGGCACACTAATATTGCCGCCGAACACCCCGTTCCAAAGATCAAAGGGAATGCAATGAGAAGAAGTATGAAACTGTTTGCCTCGTTGGCTGCATTGGCCTTGGTGGCCGTAGCTTGCGGAGGCGGGACCGAGACCAAAGAAGACGGACCGACCATTGTCGTTGGATCGTTCGGCTTCGGTGAGAGCGAAATCATCGGCGAGATTTATCGACAAGCACTCGAAGCTGAAGGGTATACCGTTGAGCACAACGTGCAGATCGGGCCTCGGGAGATAGTTAAGCCGGCGCTTGAGAGCGGCGAGATTCACATCGTGCCTGAGTACGTTGGATCAGCTCTCGAAGTTGGCTTTGGTGTAACACCTTCTGGTGATGGAGAAGCAAGTCGTGATCAGCTTGAGGAGCTCTACGAGCCACTCGGTGTGAGCGTATTTGGTCTCGCCCCGGGTGAAGACAAGAACACTTATATCGTCATGAAGGCATTTGCCGACCAATATGACCTCGAGTCGATCAGCGATCTCGCTGGCGTTGGCCGAACCATTGAGTTCGGTGGACCGCCTGAGTGCACAGAGCGTCCTCGGTGCCTCGCTGGCCTTCAGGGAACCTACGGCCTTGATCTGAACTTCACTGCTCTCGATGCAGGTGGCCCACTCACAATGGCTGCCCTCACCGGTGGCGAGATTGAGCTCGGACTTGCGTTCTCGACGTTTGTCTTCAACCCAGACGTAGTGCTGTTGGTTGATGACTTGCTCTTGCAGCCTGACGAGAACATCGTCCCAGTTGTGAACAACGTCATCATCGATGCGTACGGAAGTGACATTGAGAAGATTCTCAACGCTGTCAACTCCAAGCTCACCACCGCTGATCTTGCGGCAATGAACAAGCGTTTCGGCGTCGACAAAGAAGATGCTGCTGACATCGCGGCAGACTGGCTCGCTGACAACGGATAAGTAACCGAATCTAGAACCGCAACGGCGCTCCTCCTAGAGGGGCGCCGTTGCCGCGTACCCGCCGAGCCCAGGGCTTAAAGCGTACGCGGCTGTTGGGTGGGTTAGAGCGTTGCCAAGAAAGCTTTCAGTGCGAAGGCCGCGTTGGCGGTAACTGGCTCCCCATGGCCGAAATAGATCTGCTCTGGGTTGAGCTCCGAAAGCTTCTTTACCGAGGCAATCGCGTCATCCATGTCGGGGGTGAAATCGGGGGCGGGGCCAGCTATCCCGTTTACCGTGTCGGCACCGACGCCTGTCCCACGGAGGGCATCTCCAGCGATCAGAAACTGGCCCGCAGGATCGAAGACGGACATGTGTCCGCGGGTATGGCCGGGAGTGTGGATTGTTGTCATCCCGAACACCTCATCACCATCAAACAGTGCAGTGATTGGACGAGGGGAGCTGATACCCGAAATGTCAGCCTCGCCAGCGTATGCGGTTGCTTCGGTGGCTCCTGCCATCACGGGTGGCAGACTCCCAGCATGGTCTCCATGTCGGTGGGTGACAATTACGTGGCCAACATTGCCCCACCCGAGTCCCACGGTTGCTAGTGCTTGGACGATGTCTCGTGAGCCTCCACCCACGCCGGTGTCGACGACGGCGACTTCTGTCCCGCGGACCAATAAGTAGGCCGAGACGAACCCCATGTTGACTCGATGGACGTCAGCAATTGAAGCGCCTCCAGCCGAGGTTGATGATGAGGCGGTTGGGCCAGGGATCGTGTTTCGGCCGGTGCCAGGGGTTGTCTTTGATAGTGGGCTTGTCGCACAGGCACCCAGCGGCCCGAGAACGGCAATTGCGAGGGTGGCAGTGCCCAGTTCTTTGATGAACAGTCTTCGGGAGGGATTGTGATTCATCCACTGAGTGTGGCACGTCGGCTGTGAACCTGAAGGGGCTTGCTCAGACAACGTTGGGTCAGCGCTAGCCTTCTCGCCATGAGTTCTTCAGTCTCAGTCCAACAGGTCACCAAGAGCTTCGGTGACGAGCATGCGGTTGTTGACGCGTCGTTCAGTGTGGACGCAGGATCGACGATGGCTTTGCTCGGACCTTCGGGTTGTGGAAAAACAACGTTGTTGCGCGTAGTTGCGGGCCTCGAGCGGCCAACAGCTGGGAGCGTCTTGCTTGACGGTGAAGTGATCACCGGGCCGAACGTTTTCCTCGCTCCAGAGAAGCGTCGTATTGGCATGGTGTTTCAAGACGGAGCGCTATTCCCGCACATGACGGTCGCTCAGAATATTGCCTATGGTCTTCCAAAGGATGCCGACAAGAGCGCAGAGGTCGCAGAACTCCTTGAGTTGGTTGACCTGCAGGGTCTTGGCGCTCGGCGCCCGGAGACCCTTTCAGGGGGACAGGCTCAGCGGGTTGCATTGGCACGAGCCTTGGCGCCCAAACCAGAAGTACTTCTTTTGGATGAGCCATTCTCCTCGCTCGATGC
>CAXMSI010000088.1:6697-7029 GCA_964196085.1 uncultured Acidimicrobiia bacterium
GGCGACGACGTTGCTGTGATGCGTGGGGGAACCGTTGTCCAAGTTGGTACTCCTGCAGACATTTATGATTGCCCGGCGTCCACGTGGCTGGCTGGCTTTGTTGGCAAGGCGAACCTTGTCCCAGGCCTGGTGACGGGAGGCATCGCCGAAACGCAATTCGGTGCTGTGGAGATCATTGGCGACATCGAGGGTGAGCGACAGGTGCTCTTGCGACCTGAACATCTGCAGCTAAGTACGGGAAGCACGGCAACTGTTCAGTCGGTTGAGTTCTACGGCCACGACACTGTTTACGTGGTTGCAATGGGTGAGCAGGATCTCACGATCAGGAGTCT
>CAXMSI010000089.1:0-7024 GCA_964196085.1 uncultured Acidimicrobiia bacterium
TGGTTTTTCGAATTCAGTCTCTGACGCTCCCCAAGTAGACTGGCTCGCTCATGAACCTCGTAATCGGTGTTCCAGTAAAAGCCTTCGGCATCGCCAAGCAGCGCCTCTCCCCTGTTCTCAATGCAGAGGAGCGTTCGCGCCTTGGCATGTCGGTGGCTGCAAGAACTCTGGAACTAGCATCCCAGCACGGTGAGGCCGTTGTCCTCACCGGTGATAAAGAAGTCGTGCTTTGGGCTGCCAAACTGGGTTTCGGGTCTGTGCTCGAATCCCAGTCCGGCCTCGACGCAGCCGGCCAAGCACTCGTCAGCCACGCAGCAGGCCGCCCTTGGATACTGGTCCATGCAGACCTGCCTCAACTGCAAACTACCGACCTTGAGAAAGCTGCTGCGCTGATCAAGCCAGAGAGCACGGTGATTGCAGCCTCTTGGGACGGCGGCACCAGCCTGTTGGGATCTACTGGACCGTTCCCGTTTACCTATGGCGCCGGAAGCTTCCACAAACATTTGTCCGAGCGGCCTTGGGCTCATGTCCTCGCCTCTCCCGGTCTGTCTATGGACCTCGACACGCCAACTGACCTCGAGACACTCCAGTCGATGAACGTCTAGCCTCTCACCATGGTGAACGTCTACGACCAAGCAACCAAGGCCTCGCCAACTAGCGTCGGCACCCCAACTCGAGCTCTCACCATTGGTGCTCATCCTGACGACGCCGAATTCGGCGCTGGAGGGACCCTTGCCCAATGGGCGGCTGACGGCTGCCACATCACCATGTTGGTGGTGACCGACGGCTCGAAAGGCACATGGGACTCCAAGATGGCCCAGTCGGAACTAATAGTCCAACGGCAGGCAGAGCAGCGACTCGCTGCCAACGCGCTTGGGGTTATCGACATTGTCATGCTCGACCATGTAGACGGCGAGCTTCAGCAATCTCCGTCACTTGTCGCCGAACTGTGCTGGTGGATCAGGACGCTGCAACCTGAGGTTGTGCTTTCTCACGATCCATGGAAGCGCTACATGCTCCACCCAGACCACCGAAACACCGGAATGGCCGCTGTCGATGCGATCGTCGCAGCGCGCGATCACCTCTTCTTCGTCGACCAAGGGCTTGACAAACATCGGCCTGATGCCGTTCTGTTGTGGGCTGCTGACGAACCCGACTACTTCCAAGACATCAGCGAACGCTTTGACCAGAAGATGGAGGCCCTCCTTTGCCACTCCACTCAGGGGCCGACCACGATGGGCGATGCAACAACGGCTGATGCCGCTGCATTCATTCAGCGCATGAAGGAATGGGCAGTCAGCCAGGGAAAGTCGGGCTCTCCAACAGAGGGTTTCAAGCGCCTCACTCCCTAGGGGGAACGACCGAACCTGCCTCCCCACGCGTTGCGCTCTAGAGGTCCTCATAATGAGCCAAAGGACGTCCCAGAAGTGGTGGCAGTTGCAGCGATGTGGGGTAGTCTGTTGGCAATACCTTTCTTAGGAGCAAACTGTGGACAACAAGGTCATTGTGATCACTGGTGGGACTGGGCGCCTAGGAACCGCGCTCGCTCTTCGCATGAAGGCACGGGGTGCCAAGATCGCTGCGACCTACCTCATCCCCGGGGAAGCTGAGGACTTCGAAGCCGCTCTCAACCTTGGCCCTGACCGCCTTCTTTTGCGGCGAGTTGATTCGACCAGCGCACCGCAACTCTCTGACTTCATGGCCGAGACAGTTTCCACCTTCGGCAACTTCGGCGCACTCGCATCGCTGGTCGGCAGTTGGGCTGCTGGGCAAGATGTTGATGAAACCAACGACCTGCGGTTTGATCGTATGATCGACCTGAATCTCCGTTCAGCCTTCTACACCCTTCGAGCTGCCATCCCACATTTGAAGGTCAACGGCTCCGGGCGGGTGGTCTTGATTGGTTCTCGGGCCGTCGTCGACACACCAGCAGGCCAGGCTGCGTTCAACGTGGCAAAGGCCGGCGTCGTTGCCCTTGCTGGCTCAGCTGCCAACGAACTCCGAGATTACAACATCACCGTCAATGCCGTCCTCCCCGCCATCATTGACACACCGGCCTCCAGGGCGATGATCCCATTTGCTGACTATATGGACTGGCCAGAGCCCGACGAAATTGCCGCAGTCTTGGAGTTCCTAACGAGCGACGCTGCATCAGTGGTGTCAGGCGCAGCTGTCCCAGCCTACGGGAACGTGTAGACGGGGTACCCGGCGACCATCTCAAAAAATCCAACAAAGAGAATGCCTCCGCAGCTAGTGCGGAGGCATTCTTCGTGGTAGCCCCGACCAGGTTCGAACTGGCGTTACCGGCTTGAGAGGCCAGCGTCCTAGACCACTAGACGACGGGGCCACGATGTATTGTCACGACCCTCTCAGATGAGAGAACCGGGCTCGGGGGGGAGGACTCGAACCCCCAATGACAGGACCAGAACCTGTTGTGTTGCCAATTACACCACCCCCGAAGGGCGAAGGAGATATTAACCCATCAACCCCAATAGGTCATATTCGCTGGCTATGAACCGTTGGCAATCGAGACGAAGTCTGTGATCTGGTCAGAACTGAACTCGCCAGACGCTCGACCGACAATCGTGCCGTCCGCACCGATGGCAACCCAGAAGGGGAAAGCGTTCAATCCGTAGGCAGCGGCGACATCTTGGGCCACGTTGTCCATAACGGTTGGGAACGTTACTCCGGAGTTCTCTAACCATGGCGCAGGAGGGAAATTCGCTCGAGTTGAGTTCGTGCTGGTGGCGACCGAGTAGAAGTCAACGCCGTCCTCAGACGTCGCTCCGGCGAACCTGGCGCTGAGCCTTGGCAGCTCCGCCTGACAATGTGGGCACCAGTGAGCAAGGAAGACAAGGATCTTCGGCTTACCGTCGTTCCCAATCGTCACAACATTGCCGTCGTAGTCCTCACCAGTGATGACAGGCGCCGTCAGCCCAATGGCAGCGTCTGCGGGATCAAATCCACCTTGCCCGAAGAAGGGACCAATACCTTCACCTGCGAGATCGATGGGACCAAAAGAGGCATTCTCGTAGAGGTTCCGAGGGTCATCTCCTGCGCTACTCAGAGCCGCCCAAAAAGCACCGACAACGGCAACCAAACCAACTACTACCCAAATCAGGGTTTTGCTGCTGTTCTTCTTTTCACTCACTTTGTTGCCTCTCGCTTGGTTATCAGAATGCTCGCAGCTGCAATCAGGAGAAAGCAGAAGAGAGCCATCATTGGAATTGAAACAAATCCGAACTCGTTCACCCATTGAGCGCTGCAGGGGGCCTCAAGAGAACAGGAACCCCCATCAAGCGTGACAAGGCGCTGGATGAGTACGTGATAGGCGCTTACGCCCGCCCCAACAATAGCTTGGAGAGCGATAAAGAGGTACAACCACTTCTTCTTCACAAAGGCAGCGGCGAGGCTGATCACCGACAGTGGATACATAAAGTAACGCTGAACGTAACAGAGGTGGCACGGCACGAACCCCGCCACTTCTGAGAAGTAGAGACTCCCAGCCATTGCCCCTGTCGCCACAATCACCACGAGTGCTGGAAGCACCGGACCGACGCCTTCAAGGACCTGCCCCCGAAGCTTCTTCATTCCTGGGAGCAACAGCGCAAATCCGCCAGCTGCGGCGACCACCCCAAGAAGCGACAGCAGGGCGAACAATCGTTGGGCAACTTGGACTTCCATATCTGCACACCTTGGGTAGGACTCGTGCTTACAGTTTAGAAGCGAACAGTCTCTTTGATGAGGTGATCTACGACCGATCTCAGGGCCTCGGTGTGGTCAGCTCCTGCCTCGACAGCGCTTTGATAGGCAAGACGCTGCAGATCGGCGCTGGTACCCCGATCCGCAATGGTCAGGATATGGTTCAACTCCGCCTCCACACCAAGCTCCTCAGCATCCCGAGCGCACATGGTGATTAGTTCCTGCATGAGATCACCAATTGGGAACAACTCCCCTATACCGAGGTCGATGAGGGACAGGTCCGTCAATGAGTACCGCTGGGCTCGCCACATATTCTCATTGATCAAGAAGTTATCGTACAGCCGCCATCGCTGGTTCTTTAGCCTCCTGCGATAAAGGTTTCTCAGAAGACAGGTGTAGAGAGCACCAATCGCGATGGCATCGTCGACCTGCGTGCAGACGTCAGAAGCGCGGTACTCAAGCGTGGGGTAACGGTCGCTCGGTCGTATCTCCCACCAAATTTTGGTCGCATCTTCAATGATTCCGGCCCCCGTGAGCACGTCTATGTGTCTTCGGTACTCACTCCACGTCGCGAACTGCTGGGGAGGTAAACCGGTGCGAGGCATTGCTCCGAAGACAATCTTGCGATAGCTCTGCATGCCGGTGTCCTCGCCTTCCCAATACGGGGAAGACGTGCTGAGCGAAAAAAGGTGGGGAATGAAGTAGGTGATCTGGCTCATCAGGTCGATTCTAAGATCCGGATCGGCAATTTCCACATGAATGTGCATGCCGCCAATAACCAATTTCCGTAACGAAGCAGCCATATCTTGGGCCAACATCGAGTAGCGATCTTTAACAGTTGGCATCTGGTCTTTCCACTTGCCAAACGGATGGGAAGAAGCAGCAATGAGTGCCAGTCCCTCCCTGTCAGCAGCCTCGGCTACCACGGACCGCAATTCAACAAGCTCAGCCCTGGCGTCGCTTAGTTTCACCTGAGGATTCGTGCCGATCTCGATCTGGGCCTGAAAGAACTCAGGTGAGACTCGATGACCGAGACGGCGTTCGCACTCTTCCATGATCGTTCGGGGCGGAGTTGCAGCTAAATCGCGAGTCTGGCGGTCCACAAGGAGATACTCCTCCTCAAATCCCATGCTGAAACGTGGTTCATCGGGTCTCATGCAATCAAGATAGCGGAAAGCAAACAACCACAACTGCCGAGATGGGGCCCTGTCTCTGCCCTGACGGACCCGTGCTAGCTCGGCGTGTGCGGCCGAGGAAGAAGTCGAGAACGCATCGCCAGCCCAGCCCCACAAAGGAAGAGGACAAGAAATGACCCAATCCACAGCCAAGTCCCTGAACTTCCCCAGTCGACGTTATCTTTCTGCAGATCAATGACGACGAGGCCAACGATGGGGACGATCCCACCAGCCGCCATGGTGAGGCCAAGGGTCTGCACTTCAACCGCTGCGGCTGCCCGCCACAATAGAAAAGCACCGAATGCTGGTGTGAGATATGCCACTGAGTACATCCGACCATGAAAGGCATCAACCGGCCACGGCCAGAATTCGGCTGAGCTGGTAGGAACGACCAAGAGCGCCATACCGTAGAGGCCAAGGACAAGCGTCGGAAGCAAGAGGAGCATACGGTGGCGCAGCGCCATCGGACTCGGATCGTATGGTTTCAGGTTGCGATACAACCAGATGTGGAAGAGTGCGTTGGCAGGTATCCCAACGTAGAGGAGCAGCCAGAGCCAAGTGCTGTACTTCCCAGCTTCGAAACGATCGAACTCGACCAGCGAGACCACCAAAACAATTGTTGTAAATAGGGCAATCATGGGAAAGACAATTCGGGCCGGGGCCCACCGCGCTACCCGCACAGTGATGACAGTCGCTACGAGGGCAGCTGAGTAGACCGAACCCAACAAGAGGCTATTGAATGGTGTCAGTTCCCATGGCCATTCGGGTGCCACAACAGAAGGAAGGATCAGGAGGCCCACACCGGCAACGAGCAGTACGAACGACTCGATACTTGTAACCCATATGAGAAGCTTCGAAATCTTCGGGTTCTCATTGAACACGGCATTGTTCATCGCCACTGGTTGATATCCTCCCACTTGGCTCAGCAACGCTGTACGCGCTGAAGAGCCTGAAATTGAACGCAGATCGAGAGTAGCACCCCAGAAACCGCAGCCACCATCTGGGACGCACAGTCAGCAATTTGAGGTGCATGGGTAACATGCCTGACTGTGGCTACATACGAACGCACCCTGCATATTCAGCGATCGGTTGAGGACTCCTTCGCGTTCGTTAGTAACTTCCAGAATGCTGCCCGATGGGACCCCCGAACCTATTCAGCCAGCATGACGAGCGAAGGACCGGTCGGCGTCGGGACCCGATTCGTCTTGACGGGTGGCCTGTTGAAGGGCGATACTGTCGCCCGACTCCACCTACCGATTGCACTCGCAGGGATGCCGCTCCCATACGATATAGTCGAGTTCAAGGCTCCATCCGAGTTCATCCTTGAGGGGCAGTCACGTGCTGTGAGATATCGAGACCGCCTCGTCTTTTCCCAACACGGCGACTCTACGCAATTGGTCTATTCAGCCGAACTCGAGTTGAAGGGCCCTCTCTCGGTTTTCGACAGCTTGCTTCGGCGAGCGTTCAAACGGATCGGGGATGACGCCACCAATGGTCTCGTAGCCGCCGTCGAAGGTAGCGCATGAGCCACCGTTGTTATTGGCCCGGTAACTCGACTCCGAAGCCTTTCACTGCCAAATGCATGATCACATATCTCGGAGCTACCAGATCACTCACACGCTGTTGACAGAGCTTGTCAAGCACAAGGAGCTCCTCTGCAAGGGCGTCGGGACCCTTCGATCTCGCCACACTTAACAGCCGGGCATTGCTCCACACCTTGTCCCGACCCTCCTTCAAGAATCTTCTCGTTCCCCACCGGTTGAACGGCTGCATCAACGCATCCACGAAAGTGCGGTCGCCGGGTTCCTCTACCTCGGCCATTCGCTTATCTTCTTCCGGAACCCGATCAACAAGTATTGAATCTACGCGGTGATGGTCGGCTGCCCGCATCGCCATCACGGCCTCGTCATCGAACTCATCGTCCGTAATCACCGCAAGGAATGCCTGAGGAAGATCAAAGTTGATATGGGCATTTATGCCAAGCAGAGCGTGACGGACCGGAGGAACATCAGGATCTGCTGATACGTTAAAAGCAACCTGCCACGGCCCAGGGGCAGCGTGGCCGCTGTCCCATGCGTTAAAGGCGTTCAGGTACAAATTGGCGAAGGCCAGCCCCCAGCGCTCGGCCCAACCTGAGTCCAAAAATG
>CAXMSI010000090.1:0-7017 GCA_964196085.1 uncultured Acidimicrobiia bacterium
GAAGATGGGCCACCTTCTAGGAGATCAAGTATGAATGTCACGACTATCGAGCCCACTACCGACGGAGCAGGCTTTTCGGTTGGTGTTGCAATGTCCACCTTCAATGAGGCCATCACCGGGCCAATGCTGGAAGCTGTCCTTGAGACACTCGAAGCACATGGCGTTGATGAGGTGACCCTTGTCAAGGTTCCAGGTGCTCTCGAACTGCCGGTCATTGCTCGATCGCTGACTCGCAACCACGATGCCGTTGTTGCTATTGGAGCGGTTGTCGAGGGAGAGACCGACCACTACCAGCATGTCGCCACGCAAGGCTCCTCAGGCCTCATGCAGGTGGCCATTGCGACTGGGGTTCCGGTGGGGAACGCTCTGCTCACAGTTCGCGAAATCGAGCACGCTATTGACCGAAGCCGCCCTGGCCCAGGCAACAAGGGTGCAGAGGCAGCAGAGGCGGCGCTAGTTGCAGCCTCAGCGATAAAGGCACTTCGACCGAAGAAATCGGGTGCCGGCTTCTAAACCCGAACAAGGACCAGAAGCCGGAGCTCGGTCGTTCTCATAAGGTTGTAGCTATCGTTCAGTGGCCCAGAGTTGAACTCCGCGCAACACTTCGTTACGCTTACGCTACAACTTAGAGAAAAGAGGAAGCGGGTTGCTTCCCACCCAGCCACGGTTTAGTGAGTTGAGGTTCTTCCACCAGAGCTTTTGGTGATGACGCAGGCTGATAGCCTTGTGGAGCAGTGACCCGCGTCGCTGCTCTTTTTTCTGCCCGAAACGAATACAGTCAACCACTTTTACGGAGGTGCGGTATCGCCGCCAAGCTACGTGTCAACGGATACATCAAGGCCAAGGAAGTTCGAGTTGTTGCTCCAGACGGAGAACAAATCGGCGTCAAGAAGATCGAAGAAGCGCTTTGGCTCGCCAATGAGCTATCGCTCGACCTTGTTGAGGTCGCCCCCGATGCCAACCCGCCTGTGTGCCGTCTCATGGACTTCGGAAAGTTCAAGTACGAACAATCCGTCCGTGATCGCGAAGCCCGTAAGAACCAAACCAAGACTGTTATCAAAGAGGTTCGGTTGCGACCTTCTACAGGCGAGCATGACTACCAAATGGTTCGTAGACGTGTTGAGAAGTTCCTGATGACTGGTGCCAAGGTCAAGGTTGCGGTTCGTTTCCGGGGCCGTGAGAATGAGCGTCCTCAGTTGGGTGTTGACATGGTGAATCGACTTGTCGAGGACCTTGGTCTCATCGTTGCGGTCGATCAGCCACCACGCAAAGAAGGCCGCATGATGAATGCGATGTTGTCTCCCAATATGACCGAGGTCAAGCGTGCCCGTAAGGCTGCTCGTAAGGCCCAACAGGCCGAAGAGGCCGCGGAGCTTGAAGAAGAGCTATCAGAGATTGCCGATGCCGAGACAGCTGTGGCCGAAGTGGTCGAGGTTGTTGAAGAGAAGCAAGAAGATGAAGTACAAGAAGATGAAGTAACAGAACAAGGCGAAGTCTCTGAGGCTGAGCCAACCCAAGAAATGGAGGGTTCGGATGCCGAAAGTCAAGACGCATAGCGGGACCAAGAAACGATTCAGGAAGACTGGCAGCGGCAAGATTGTTCGCAAGCAGTCCGGCCGTGGTCATTTGAAGCTCGCCAAGAGCGTCAACCAGTACCGCCGCCTAGATGGTTCGGCTGACGTTGCCAAGGTAGACGTCCCCCGCATCGAGAAACTATTGGGAGGGAAGTAAGCCATGGCCAGAGTCAAACGCTCCGTACATGCTTCCAAGAAGCACCGAAAGGTGATGAAGCGTGCGAAAGGATACAAAGGCGCCAAGAGCCGTCGCTTTCGCACTGCCAACGAGCAGGTCATGCATGCCATGCAGGATTCCTATCGCGATCGGCGCAAGCGCAAGGGCGACTTCCGCAAGCTGTGGATTGCTCGTATCAACGCAGCGGCACGCCAGAATGGCACGACCTACTCCCGTCTGATGCATGGTCTTAAGCAGAACGAGATCGAAATCGATCGCAAAATGCTTGCAGACATGGCTGTCAACGACCCAGGGGCTTTTGCTCAGGTTGTCGAAAAGGCATCGATTTAGTATCAAAGCATTCCTAAGGAGGGGTCGGGCGACCGGCCCCTTTTTGCGTTCAAGGAGAACCTGACATTTCTGACTACATCAGCAGCACCAGAAACCCTAACGTCCTCGCAGCAGTCGACCTCCAGCGCTCCAAGCACCGGAAAGGGCAGAACCTAACTATTGTCGAAGGCCCGAAACTTCTTTCGGAGGCTTTGTCGACAGGTAACGTTCCGACAATCGTTTTCACCACTGGGCATCCCGAAGAGGCTGACCAAGCCGAAGCCGCTGGTGCAAGAGTCTTCACGGTGAGTCCGGAAGTGCTGAGTCGGGTGAGTACGACGACCAATCCTCAGGATCCGGTTTCGATCATGCCAGTTCCGCCCGCGAAGGCTGAGTTAGGCGACAAGGTGGCAGTGTTGGTAGATGTTTCGGACCCCGGCAACCTGGGAACCCTTTTGCGATCTGCGGCAGCGTTTGGGCTTGATGTGGTGATTGCTGGGACCCAAGCGGCCGATCCGTGGTCTCCTAAAACGGTTCGGGCCGGGGCTGGAGCACAGTTCCGCACCGGAGTGACGCTCTGTCGCGACTTGGCGGATCTTGCTTCGCTCTTGGGCGATCGAACTACGGTTGCTGCTGTTGTGAGTGGAGGCCGAGACGCTGATGCATACGAGTGGCAGGAGAGGACAGCAGTTCTCATTGGGTCTGAGGCTAACGGACTCCCAGGAGACCTTGTGGCGTCATCAACTGACACAGTCTGTATCCGGCTGGCGAATCAGGTCGAATCGCTCAACGCAGGCACCGCTGGCTCGATCCTTTTCCATACCCTCTCTTTGGCGTAAGCCGACTAGCCTTCACGGTCTCATGATCCAAGCACTCCGGAACCTCCAAACATCAGCTCCTGAAGTGATTGCGGCTGCCAACACGCTCGAACAACTCGCTACGGTCGAACAGGCTATGACGGGACAGGGTTCTCCGATTCAGCAGGCCCGGACGGGCATGCGAAACCTGCCCAATGAGGACAAACCCGCAGCTGGAAAGCAGCTCAAAGAAACAACCGGTGTTGTGCAAGGCTTGCTACAGAAGCGCCGTGCTGATCTTGCACTAGCTGCCGAGAATGAGAAACTTAAGACAGACACAGTCGACATCACCCTGCCTGGGGTGCAGCGACGGGTTGGCGTTCCGCATCTACTTACCGCCACGATGGCTGAAGTATCCGATATTTTCACTGGTCTGGGTTACCGGGTTGCAGAGGGTCCTGAAGTCGAAACCGGTTGGTACAACTTCGATGCGCTCAACACTCCGTCCGACCATCCAGCCCGTGCTGAGTCCGACACGCTGTACGTTGATTATGGCGATCCAGAAGATGAGATGCTCCTGCGTACTCAGACCTCGCCAATGCAGGCCCGATACATGCAAGACCACGAACCACCGGTGTATGTGGTTGTCCCTGGCCGCGTGTTCCGTACCGATACCCTTGACCCAACCCACTCGCCGGTCTTTCATCAAATCGAGGGCCTTGCGGTAGACAACAACATCACATTCAGTGACCTCAAGGGAACGCTCGCCCACTTTGCCCGGGAGTTCTTCGGTGAGGGCACAAAGACATTATTCCTCCCGCACTTCTTTCCATTCACTGAACCGTCAGCAGAGATGCACGTCTCGTGCTTCAACTGCGAAGGCACCGGTGCCCGCTGCCGTGTCTGTGGTGGGTCAGGCTGGATCGAGATCCTTGGATGCGGCATGGTGGACCCAAATGTCTTCGAGGCGGTCGGCTACGACGCCGACAAGGTTTCGGGTTTTGCTTTTGGCATGGGCGTTGAGCGCTTGGCGATGATCCGCCATGGGCTTACCCACATCAAGCACCTGTACGAAAACGACCAGCGAGTTGTTAGGCAGTACCGATGAAAGTTTCACTCAACTGGCTCAAGGATTTCGTTGACCTCCCAACCAACGAACCTGAAGAACTTGGAGCAGTCTTTGCTTCGCTCGGTCATGAACTCGAAGGCATCGAGATCCTCCCTCGCAGCTTCGACGGAATCGTGGTTGGGCGTGTTGAGACAATCGTCCCCCATCCCAACGCCGACAAGGTTCGCCTCTGCACCGTCATTACTACTGGTGACCCGCAGGAGATCATTTGTGGTGCATGGAATTTTGAGGTTGGTGCTGTGGTGGCCGTGGCTGTGCCAGGGGCAAGCCTTGACAACGGCGACTTCAAGATCACCCAACGAGACATCCGAGGAATCACTTCCAATGGGATGATCTGCTCGTCGAAAGAACTTGGCCTCGGAGACGACCAAGAAGGCATCATGGTGCTCGACCGGAACACACCAATCGGCTCCGATTTTGCTGACCTTGTCGCGCTTCCCGATGCCATATTGGATCTTACGATTACCCCGAACCGTGGTGACGCGATGTCGATGCTGGGTCTCGCCCGAGAGCTCGCTGCCTATTACGACACGGATGTGAAGCTGCCATCAGTCGATGTTACCGAGGGCGGCGAAGTGTTCGACATGCCTGTCACCATCGAGGATGGCGAAGATTGCAACAGGTTCTTGGCTCGCCGAGTGACCGGAATCACCATGGGGGAGTCACCCCTGTGGATGCAGCAACGCCTGGCCGCAGCTGGTGTTCGCTCAATCAGCAACGTCGTCGACATCTCCAACTACGTCATGATGGAGCTGGGTCAGCCCAACCATACGTTTGACTACGACAAGATAAACGGAAACATGATCCAAGTTCGCCGCGCAGTCACCGGTGAGACACTCAAAACCCTTGACGGGGTAGAGCGAGAACTCACCCCGGACGACCTTTTGGTTGCCGACGCCGATGGGCCGAGTTCGCTTGCCGGCACCATGGGTGGTGCCGATTCAGAAGTCTCTGCCACAACGACCAACGTTCTGGTCGAGTCAGCTGCGTGGAACCCACCAACAATTATGCGGATGAGCCGCCGACTCAACCTCCGTTCTGAGGCATCCGCCCGGTTCGAACGAGGCGTCGATGTCAACCTTCCAGAGCTTGCCGCAAATAGGGTGGCATGTCTACTGGGCGAAATCTGTGGTGGAACAGTCTCACCGGGAACGGTTGATGTGGTGGCAAAGTCTGTTGAACCGTGGACGGTGAAGCTGCCTTTAACACTTGTCAAGCGAGTTCTGGGCCTCGACCTTGCCCCAAACGAAGTTGCCAAGCTACTCAGCAGACTCAACCTTGTGGCAACGGGCCAAGACGAGCTCTCAGTTGTCATCCCGACGTACCGACGAGACCTCACGAGGCCGATCGACCTTGTCGAGGAAGTTGCTCGCCTGTACGGGTTCGACAACTTTCCGGACACCCTGCCATCTGGACCCGGTGGGGGTCTTAGTGCCCAACAAGTTCGTCTGCGCAAAATGCGTACGGTCTTGTCCTCGGCTGGAGTGTCGGAGGCCCAGACATTCTCTTTCCATGGCGCAGCGGCCTTCGAGAAACTCGGACTGTCTGCTGACGACGAGCGACAATCGGCCATCAACGTTCGTAACCCGCTGCGTGAAGAGGAGTCCCTTCTTCGCACTACGTTGCTACCTGGGCTGTTGCAGTCCATTGGTTTTAACACACGGCATGGAATCAAATCCGTTGCACTCTACGAAATTGGCAAAGTGTTCTATAACGAGGATTCGCCGGAGTTCGGCGTAATCCCGAACCAACCGGACCACTTCGCCTTTGCGCTCATTGGCGACGAGGGCGGAGAGGGAATGTACGAGACTGGACGAGAAGTCGATGTCTACTCCGGCACATCCATTGTGCGAGCCCTCGCTGACCGCATGGGACTCGGAGAAGTCACCTTCGCCACAATCTCAGAGATGCCATTGCATCCAGGTCGCGCAGCCGAGGTGTTCGTTGGTGACAAGCGAGTGGGCATCGTAGGAGAACTACACCCAACTGTGGCCTCTAACTGGGAACTCGAAGGGCGGGTTGTTGTTGGCGAGTTCGATCTCGAACCATTCATTGACGACCCTGGCCTCTGGCAGTTCACAGAGCCAAGTATCTATCCACATGTGGACTTTGACCTCGCTTTTGAGCTCGACGTAGCAGTGTCATCAGGAGCCGTCGTGGGAGCGATTAGAACTGCCGCAGGCCTTGTTCTCGAAACCGTTGCGGTGTTTGATGAGTTCTCGGGAGGCAACCTTGCTGAAGGCAAGAAAAGCCTGGCGTTGCATCTCAGGTTGCGAGACGCACACAAGACGTTATCTCAAGAAGAGGTCGCCCCTACTCGCCAAGCGTGCATCGATGCTGTAGAACAGCTCGGTGGGGTCCTGCGAGGAGCGTAACGATGGATTTCTTAAGAGTCTCTGACCTCACTCCAGATCAGCTCATAGAGCTCGTGGAGCTCGGGGCCGCTCTTAAGGCGAACCCAGAGCTACACAATGAGGCGCTCCTGGGAAAGTCCGTTGCGATTTTCTTCCAGAAACCGTCACTGCGAACTCGGGTGTCAACCGAACTTGCCGTAAAGCAACTGGGCGGCCTTACCATCGTGCTCGACCAAGCCTCAGTAGGGCTAGGTGGGCGGGAACCCGCTGGCGACATTGCTCGTGTGCTGGACCGAATGGTGGATGTGATGGCTCTACGCGTGTTTCATCAACGCGATCTAGAAGCCATTGCTCTCGCGGCCGACGCGCCGGTGATCAACCTGCTGAGTGATGATGCCCACCCATGCCAGGCTATCGCCGACCTGATCACTATTGCCGAAAACCGGCCACTTCATAGAGCTATCGTGACCTACGTGGGCGACGGCAACAACGTGGCAGTGTCGCTCATGCACGCGGTGGTCCGCACAGGCGGCGAGTTCCGGATTGCGCATCCTGTGGGCTACGCAATGCCAGCCGAAGAGGTTGCTGCAGCAGAGGTCTTCGGAGCCGTTATCCAAACCAACGACCCGAAAGAGGCGGTAACTGGTGCCCACGTGGTCTACACCGATGTGTGGAC
>CAXMSI010000091.1:0-6662 GCA_964196085.1 uncultured Acidimicrobiia bacterium
CAGCATTGTCGTCTAGCGAGTCAAAGTCGAAAGTTACGCACAACGGCGTTCCTATCTCATCTTGTCGCCGGTAACGCTTGCCAATTGACTGGGTCGAATCGAACTCGACCATGAAATCTCGCCTTAAGACGTCAGCAACCTGCTGCGCCTCAGGAGTCAGCTTCTTGGAAAGTGGAAGCACAGCCACTTGATACGGAGCGAGCCGGGGATCCAGCTTCAGGACTACCCGCGTCTCACCGTCGAGCTCTTCCTCGGTGTAGGCGTCAATCAGGAACGCGAACGCTGTTCGGGTGGCTCCAGCAGCAGGTTCAATGACGTGTGGGTAGAAGCGCTCGTCTGCCTCGGCGTCGAAATACCGCAGATCCTGACCGGATGCCTCCGAGTGGGCCTTTAGATCAAAGTCCGCTCGGTTAGCAATGCCTTCAAGTTCATCCCAACCCCACGGAAAGTTGTATTCGACGTCTGAAGTTTGGTCTGAATAGTGCGAGAGCTCATCAGACTCGTGCGGCCGAACCATGATGTTTTCTGGAGTCATTCCAAGATTGAGATACCATTCATGACGAGCATCGATCCAGTACTGATACCACTGGTCAGCCTCGTCGGGCCGACAAAAGAACTCCATCTCCATTTGCTCGAATTCACGAGTCCTGAACACGAACTGTCCCGGGGTGATCTCATTGCGGAAAGACTTACCGATCTGTGCAACACCAAAGGGCAACTTCAGACGTTGGGTTCGGCGCACGTTCTCGTAGTTAATGAAGATGCCCTGGGCAGTCTCAGGTCGCAGGTACACCCTGTTGTCTTCAGACTCCACTGGGCCCAGGTGAGTACTCATCATGAGGTTAAAATCACGTGCTTCGCCCAAGGTGCCCTTGTTCCCGCAGTTTGGGCATACGTTGGGGTTATTCAGCTTATCGAGCCTGTGACGGGTATTGCAGCTCGAGCACTGCACAAGCGGGTCAGTGAATACCTCTTCATGTCCGGAAGCTCGCCATACATCTCGCTTTTGGATGATGGCTGAGTCGAGGCCAACCACGTCTGAGCGAAATTGAACCATTGCCTTCCACCACTGATCTTTGACATTGCGTAGCAGTGCAGCACCAAGAGGCCCGTAGTCGTATGCAGATCGAAGCCCACCGTAAATTTCGGACGAGGGAAAGACAATACCTCGGCGCTTGGCGAGGTTGACAATGGTATCGAAGTCAGCAGGCATGGCGGTAAGTGTAGATGGCCACGCTCGGTTCGAGTTCTCATTTGAAACCCAGAAGCGACCGGACTTCAACTGCAAGCCTAGGTTGGAGGTCAGGTCACGCTTCGGACGGCGGCCTCTCGGATCCAGTAGCGGAGGAGCGCTCAAGAATTCTCAGCAATGGCCAGCCTATCAGCCACCCGGTGAGCCCGCCCAGGACATTGAGAATCACGTCATCGACGTCAGCCACCCGACTAATCGGGAGACTGTACTGAGCCGCTTCGATGATGACAGATCCAACTGCAACATACGCTAGCGTGCGGAGGAGCGACTTACCCCACATCACCGCCAACAGGCCAAATGGGAGGAGAAGCCCGATGTTGCCGATCACCTGTTGCAGGAACACCCGCTCCGATTGGAAGGCGTACTGGCGGCGTAGCGTGTCGAACGGATCGAGGTTCAGGCCTTCGATTGGGCCATTGCCAGGGTCAAGCAGGAGGAAGATTATCCAGCCAAGGTAGGGAATCGCCAACCACAAACCGAGCCTTCGAACACCTTGAAGCATGGGCTACGCCTTGCCGAACCGACGGCTGCGGCTCTGGAACTCGACTACCGAGTCCACCAGCGCTTGAGCCGTGAAGTCAGGCCATAGGATGTTGCTGAACACGTACTCGGCGTAGGCCGCTTCCCAGAGCATGAAGTTCGAGGTGCGCTGCTCTCCTGAACTGCGAATCACAAGATCTACGTCGGGCATCCCATCAACGTAGAGGTGTTGCGAAAGCGACTCTTCGGTTACTTCAGCGGGTACCAGGACCCCTGCAGCCACCTTCTCCGCAAGGCGCCGGGCCGCGTGGGCAATTTCAGTACGGCCTCCGTAGTTGAAAGCAAACACCAGCTGCAGTCCATCGTTGTCTTTGGTGAGCTCCACCGCTTCGGCCATGTGGACGTGATTGCGATCTGGAATTCTCGGATCGTCCATATCTCCAGCAAAATGCATGCGAACATTCTTCGCATTCAGATCATTGCGGCGCCGGGTCAGGATGTCTTCGTTGAAGAACATCAGAAAGGCCACCTCTTCTTCGTCTCGGGACCAGTTCTCAGTAGAGAAAGTGTAGGCAGTAAGCCATTTGACCCCCAGTGCAATCGCCCCGTCGATGGCATCGAACAAGGCAGCCTCCCCCACAGCGTGACCCGCGGTGCGCTCGAGTCCACGTGCGTTGGCCCAACGCCCGTTTCCGTCCATGATCAGTCCGATATGGTTGGGAACTGCATCAGTCTC
Source organism: uncultured Acidimicrobiia bacterium (assembly GCA_964196085.1). GTDB lineage: Bacteria > Actinomycetota > Acidimicrobiia > Spongiisociales > JAENVV01 > CAXMPE01. The sequence continues at coordinate 2,469 of CAXMSI010000091.1, forward strand.
GACGCCCGATAGGTCAAGATCATGCATGTAGAACCGCCAGGACTTGATTGGTCGCTCAAGATGAAACTCGAGGAACTTTCGGGCTACTCCCTGGGCGTCAGCGGCGAGGGCGGGCGCTGTGAGATCCTCCCGGTTGGCAACTTGGAGGAGGTGCTCCAAAACTCCGTCGCTCAGCCGGATGGAACTTGCAGGGGCACAATTATCACAGACTGAGCCACCAGCCGCGAAGCTGAATCGGGTTATGTCAACCGACCCGCACGAGGCACAGGTGTCGAGTGCTGGGCTGAATCCAATGACTCCTGCTGTTCTGAGCATGAAGTGGGTGAGCATGCTTGGTATGTCGCCTCCGTTCTCCAGACTGGCGAGCCCGCGCTGCAGCAGCAAGAACATCCCAACTGAGGGCTCGCCTTCTTGAACCACCAGATCCACTACTTCGGCCATGGTGACAGCAGCACCCACAGCTTCAAGGTTGGTACGTAGCTTGGGGTGGGCGTCAATCACTTCAGCTTGGGTGATGGTGCCCAGGTTGCGACCCTCGTAGAGCACCAAGTCGACATAGACGAAGGGTTCGAGACGACCGCCAAACCGGCTCTTTGTCTTGCGAATGCCCTTGGCAACGCAACGCAGCTTGCCGTTAGTAGCGCTAATCAGCACCACGACCTTGTCAGCCTCTCCGAACGAGTAGGTGCGCAGCACAATCCCTTGGTCGTTCTTGATGGCCATTATCAAATGATAGTGCCCGCCCACTCAATCACTCCGCTCCCTGGCTTACAGGACGCTAGAGGTTGGGGTTGAAGCCCAGACGGTCCAAGAGCAGAGGGGTGTCTTGCCAGTCCTTTTCTACTTTGGCCTGCAGCCGCAAGTACACCTTGGTGCCGAAGCGCTTCTCAAGTTCTTTGCGCGCTTCTTGGCCACACTTCTTGATGAGGCTCCCGCCTTTGCCAATCACGATGCCCTTCTGGGATTCGCGTTCGACAATCAGCCGCGCTTCGATATGCAGGACGCCGTTGTCGCCCTGCTCCATGTCCAGCACTGACACTGTGAGTGAATGTGGTAGTTCGTCTCTCAAACGATCGAGGTACTTCTCACGAATGATCTCCCGAACCAAGAACTGATCTGGTTGGTCAGACACCATGCCAGGAGGGAAGAACATTGGCCCCTCTTCAAGGCGAGAAGTCATGGCAAATAAACACTCCGACAGTCCCTCCCCGGTGACTGCGCTCAAGGGAAGGTACTCCGCTGAATCCCAATCCCCGGCCTCAGAGAGCATTTCGGTGATAGCGCTTGCGGGGGCACGGTCAATCTTGTTGACAACAGTGAGCACTGGCACGCCAGCGGCCTTCGACCGCTCAGCCACCAGCCTGTCTCCGGGCCCGATGGGTTGGGTTGCATCAAGCAAATGTAGAATCAAGTCGCATTCAGCGAGCGAACCGTGCACGAGTTTGTTGAGTCGTTCTCCGAGCGCCGTTGTTGGCTTATGAAGGCCCGGAGTATCCATGAGGACAATCTGATGCTGAGGGTTCTCGGGGGTCAGTGTCACGACGCCTCTGATGGTGCTGCGGGTGGTCTGTGGTCGAGACGAAGTGATGGCCACCTTCTCCCCTACCAGCGCATTGACCAACGTGGATTTGCCTACGTTCGGCCGCCCAACCACAGCTACGAAGCCCGACTTCATAGGGCTTTGCTCCGAGCTACCCGGACTTGCGCGATTCTACGGCCCTGAAGGCGTGCTACACGGAACTCAATGCCCTCGAGCAAGAACCGCTCGCCCTCCTTGGGAACGCGTCCGGCCAACGCGAGGACAAGCCCGCCAACAGTGTCCCATTCCTCGTCAGGCAGCATGACACTGAGTCGCTCAGACAAATCTTCAACAGCACACCGTCCATCCACCAAGAGGGAACCGTCGGCAAGATCTTGCACAAGGGCTTCTTCATCATCGAACTCATCGGTGATTTCACCTACGATTTCCTCAAGTAGGTCCTCAATGGTCACGAGCCCAGCTGTGCCGCCAAACTCGTCAACCACCACAGCCATATGAGACTGACTTGCCTGCATATGCTTGAGCATGTCCGAAACCCTCTTAGTCTCGGGCACGATCACTACCGTGCGAGCCAGCTCGGACACCGGGACGGCCTTGCGTTCCTCATCAAGTAGCTTCAGCAGATCTCTCGCGTGGGCGACTCCAACAATATCGTCAATGCTGTCGCCGGTGACTGGAATCCTCGAGAACCCCGTTTCGACGATCACGTCGAGCACCTGGTCTGAAGTATCGGCAGCCGCGATCGTGACCATGTCCGTGCGAGGTGTCATTACCTCACGCACAATCGCATCAGAGAAATCAAGAACAGAGCTGATAAGTTCGAGCTCTTCTCTATGTTGGTCGTCGACTCCAAGGTCGATCTCGAGTGCTTCGGGCTCAACTTCGTCTGCTACCCAGTCATCGGCTGTCTTACCTGTGGCTACTGCTGCTTTGAGCAGATTGGAGAAGCGGTAAGCAAGGATGCGAGGCCGGCTACGGCCGTAGCCTCGAGGAGCCATATCACCGAAGATCAGCGCTGAGAACCACAACAACGCCAATGACCCCACGAGGTACCAGCCATTGAGGATCTGGGAGAGGGCCCACGAGCCAGGGATCACAGCCCCCAAGGCAAGCGCTGAGTTGACTAGTCCAACTGATGGCTGGATAGACGAAGTCTCAGACAGCAACGCGGCCACAACTTGGGCCCGTTTATCGCCCTCGGCAGCATCGTGCAGCGCGTCGGCTCGTGGAGTACGCACCAACGAAGCACCTGCAGCACGCAGCATCCCTGCCGTCACAAGAAGCAAAACACTTGCTGTCATCGCCAGCCCGATAGGGAACGTGATCATGGGCGTTTCTTTCCTATGGTCTTGAGGATGGCCGCTTCGCGGGCCTCCATGTAGTCAGCGTCGTCCTCGGTGAGGTGGTCCCATCCCATGAGGTGGAGCATCCCGTGGACGACCATGAGCGCCATTTCGTCTTCGAAGGCCACCCCTCGCTCTTCGGCCTGTCGTCGAACATAGGTTGGGGCAATAATGACGTCACCCAAATTGATGGGCGGTTCCCCGACTTGGTAAGTTGGAGCGGTGTCGTAGACCAAGTGCTCGAGGGGGAAGGACAGGACGTCGGTTGGACCAGTCTTATCCATGAACCGTTCGTTATAGCTGGTCATGGCGCCCTCGTCCACGAGAACGACGGTCACTTCAACCTCATTTGGATATCGCTCATGGGTGAAGGTGTTGAATACCAATTGCCGTAGGGGTTCGGCCGATACGTCCTCATCCTGCTCATCCGCTAGAAAGACCGACGGCTTCAAGAAAGATCACCCTCAACCGGTTCATCCGGCAGATCCAAGGTTCCTGGAGCAGATCGCTCTAAGGTCGGAGGTGTCGGCGTGAAGTCTGGATAGGCGATCCGCTGGTGATAGTGACCAACAAATGCCTCGATGAACGCCTGCTTGACTTGGGTCAATTCCCCAAGGGTCAAAGCACATTCGGACAGCTGCCCATCGGCAATTTTCTCACCGACAATGGTCTCAACAACGCGTTCGATACGTTCGCGACTCGGTTCCTCTAACGAGAAGACAGCTCTTGTAGCCCCCTCGAGTGAGTCGGCCATCATGACAATCGCCATTTCCTTGCTGCGAGGTTTGTGCCCGAGGTGACGGAAGTCGTCAGGGTTCACATTCGCTTCACCGAATTGTTCCTTGGCAGTCTCATAGAAATAGCGCATGATGCCGTCGCCATGGTGGCTTGAAATTGCTTCCGTGACTTCGGAAGGGAGATGGAATCGCTTGGCGAGCTCTACTCCATCAACAACATGCTGCCTGATTATTTCAACCGACTCAGTGGGCGACATCATATCGTGCGGGTTAGTGATTCCGAACTGGTTCTCTATGAAGTAGATCGGGTTCTCAGTCTTGCCAAGATCATGGTAATACGCAGAGGCTCTGGCTAGGAGCGCGTTCGCTCCGATCGCCCGAGCAGCACGATCGGCAAGTGTTCCCACCATGAGCGAGTGGTTGAACGTTCCCCATGCTTTTTCTTGCAGCAGTTGCAGGGCGTTGTGATTGCGATCTACGAGTTCGAGGAGTCGGAGGTTGGTGGTGATGTCGAACACCACCTCGAAGACCTGTACCAGGAAGATGGCAAAGATTGACGAGAACCAACCAACAA
>CAXMSI010000091.1:6672-6964 GCA_964196085.1 uncultured Acidimicrobiia bacterium
ACTGTTGCCACAAACGCTGCCTGCCAAACAAATCCAAGACCCTCGATGGGAGCATGAAAGAACCATGCAATAGCAGCAGCAATGATTCCAGAGGTCACTCCTGTGGTGAGGATGGCCCAGCGTTGGTTAGCCGTAGAAGCTATTGCAGACACCATTGGCACTGGCGCAACCGTCGCGAGGCCGGCATAGAGCACCAGGCCGGGGTCTTGAAACACCATCGCGGAAATTGAAGCGATGGCTAGGGACATCAGCACAGCAATCCGTGCGTCGAACACAACGGCGACGAGAAAAC
>CAXMSI010000092.1:0-6585 GCA_964196085.1 uncultured Acidimicrobiia bacterium
CGCGGGAATGTCAGAGTCGTAAGTCACTAGCTGATCCTCGATCGTCCCGAAAGGTGTGTCGTCGAGCCGCTCCACCTCGGTGTAGTTGAGGGTGAGGGACCACTCTCCATCAGAGTCGTAAAGGTCGAAATGGGTGATCAGGTCGTCGTAACTGTCGTGGGTAATTACTTGACCGCCGCCAACAGCTCCGGTGTCGGGATGCCAGACCAAGAACGGATCAGAGCCAACGGGTCCAATGGAGGCCGATAACTCACCGTTGGAGAGGTAGCAGGCTACAGCGAGCCGATCTCCCTCACGAATATACATGGTGCCGACGCCGTAGAGCTCATCGCCCGATCCGATTGCTCGGTAAGAGTTCGCCGACGCGTACCAGAGTTCAACGTCTTGATTGAACTCTCCGCCGTCTGAAAGGGTGTTGCGAGAGGTGCCGGAGGCATGGATTATTCCTGATGCCAAGCGATCGCAGGCTCCTGTGAGGAGCGAAAGGACCACTAGGAGGGCAGCAAGAAGTCGATGGGGGTTCGTAGACATCAGGCAAGTATCGCAGCCTTCGTCACAGATGGGGAGTTGAGAAGGCGAGAAACGGGCTTGGAGGCCAGGTGCGTTAATGTGGGGGTATGAACTTCACACTTGAGTACTGCGCCTCTTGAGGCTTCACCGACCGTGCCGTGCGCATGGCAAGCGAAATTCTTAAAGAGTTCGAGCACTACATCGATGACTTCAAGTTGATCCCATCGCGTGGAGGAGTATTTGAGCTCCACCTGGGTGACACAGTTGTCTACTCGAAGAAAGAGACTGGGCAACATGTCGAATTTGCCGAAGTTGCACCTGACTTGAGAAGGCTTTTGGGGCGTCCGGACCCCGCTTCCGAGGCCGAATAGCAACCCGCTGAATCAAAGCCCGACCAGCGCAGGCGGCCGGGCGCTGTTCGCTGTACGGTATTGGGATGAAGCGAGCACTCCGCCCCCTATCTACAGCTCTTGGTCTAGTTGCCCTGTTTGCTCTTGCCTACTGGATCTTTGGCCGAAACGGCTGGGGGCAAGCAGCAGCGAACGAAAGCGCCATTGGAGAAGTCTCGAGGTGGTGTGAGCGAGTTGCTTCCGGATACTTCCGCGAACCTTCTAACGCGCTAGGGAACATTGGGTTCATTGTCTCGGGAATAGCGATGTTTTCGATGTTGTATCGAGACGAGATCAAGCAGATCCCGAAGCGGAATCGGTTTATCGGCAACACCCCCATCGCTGTGCTATTTGCGTCGGCTGCGGTGTTCTTGGGCCCCGGTTCGATGCTGATGCACGGCACCCACACGCAGGTCGGCGCGTGGCTCGACAACGTTTCGATGGTGGCCTACATCCTGATCCCATGGCTGGTTAACTTTTCGATCCTTGGCCGGTGGAGTCCGCGGCGACTCTTCACGATCTACTCGTTGCTATTGGCTGGGTATGCAGCTGGATTTTGGTTCATCGGGCCAGATCTCGGCATTGGCCTTGATGTGTTTGAGGTGTCCATTCCCCTGTGGGTCATTTCAGAAGTGCTCTACCGATTCTGGTCACCGAGGGCGCGAATTTGGTCAGGCCTTGTTGGTTTCGGCGTGGCGTGGCTGTTCCAGATCTCACCGGTCGAGATACTTACGAACCTCGATGAGTATTGGTGGATCTTCTTGTTCTGGATTCCGGGACTCCTGGCCGCCAACGGCCCAGAAGGGCGCCGGCGCTTCACGCCTTGGTACTGGATCGGGTTTGCGGCCTTTCTCACCGCCTATGCCATTTGGCTGACGGGTGTGGCTGGCCATGAGGCCTGTGACCCAGATGCCTGGCTCCAAGCACACGCCATCTGGCACATGCTGGGAGCGGTTTCCACCTTCTCGTTCTTCATGTTCTTCCGTACCGAAAAGCGGTTCGATTGAGGCAGGGCTAGTCGCAGGTCCCCCACGAGGAGATTGGCTCTGAGCTTGAAGCGATGATCGCTTCGAGCGGCTCGATGTCGAGGACGAACCCGCTTGTGTTCGCAGGGCGAGCGGATGCAAAGACGATGCCTCCCACGTTGCCATCAGCATCCACAAGTGCGGAGCCAGAGTCACCCACTTCCACCTCACCGGCAATTTCCAGCACTTTACGAGTGACCTCCTCTTGCTGGTAGATGTCGGTGATGGATGCTCTGAGGTGTCGAGCAACATCAACCGGTTCAGGAAGCGGTTCACCGGCGAGATGATCGAATGTGAGAATCCAAGCAGTAGTGCCGGGGTCAATCTCACCCAGCCGCAGCCCCTGTTGCTCAGTCATTATCTTGAGGACCGCAAGGTCTTGGAAGGGGTCGAAAGCGAGAACCGTGGCTTCGTGCTCACGTCCCTCGACTGTGACTTGGATGATTGCGGTCCCCGCTACGACGTGAGCAGATGTGAGCACCATGCCGTTCTCGAGTAGTACTCCTACCCCTCGTTCAGTGGTTGCTTCGCATCCCTCCGACCTTATCCCGGCTGTAGCTGAGACTATTGAAGGGGATAGGGCTTGTGTTGGGCCGGAGCCGCAGGCTGACAAGGCCAAAGCCAGAGCAACAGCGGCAGGCAGGAGCCTCATCTAGAACTCGATGACCGTGACCCCGCGTTGAGTGAAGTCACCCATGGCGGCCAGTTCGGCGGGTGCTTCTTGGAGCGAGATCCGCTTGCCCACCATGGCGGGCAGATCGACGGCTCCGCTGGTGATGAGGTCGAACAACTCGGGATACCTGCGGGCGGGCATGCCGTGGCTCCCGTAGATTTCAAGTTCCAGTGAGATAACTCGAGTCATCGGAATCGGGAGATTGCGGCCCTCTGCGATGACGAGACCAATCTGGATGTGGCGACCTCTTCGGCGGAGGCATCGGATGGAGTTCCCGGCGGTCACCTCGGCCCCGAGGGCGTCTACCGAGATGTGGGCGCCGCCATATGTGGCCGCTCGGATGGCCTTGACGGGAGATTCGTTGGCTCCGTTCACGGTGACGTCTGCGCCGAGGGAGCTTGCGAGTTCTAGCTTGTCGTTGTCGAGATCGACTGCGATGACTTTGGCGCCAAGGGCTTTGGCTATCTGAATAACCGATAGGCCAACACCGCCACATCCGTGAACCGCCACCCACTCGCCAGGCTGGGCGTTCGCTCGGTCAGTCAAGCCATGAAACGCTGTCATGAAGCGGCAGCCGAGACTGGCGGCGGTAGTGAAATCAATCCCATCGGGGAGTCGTACGAGATTGGTGGCTGCGTATGGCAGGGCCACCTTCTCAGCGAATGCACCCCATCCACTAAAGCCTGGCTGGTACTCGTTTTCGCAGATGTTGGTGTTGCCGGCGTTGCATTCGTCGCACACACCACAACCGCACGAGAACGGAATGGTCACTCTGTCGCCGACAGACCAACCCGAAAGATCAGCACCCACCTCGCTGATCACCCCTGACATTTCGTGCCCCGGAACGTGAGGGAGTGCAATGGTTGGGTCGTGGCCCATCCAGGCATGCCAGTCGGAACGGCAAACCCCGTTGGCCATGACATCGATGACAACCCCGCCCACTGGAGCGGTTGGGTCAGGAACTTCCTCGACGGAGAGCGGGCCCTGAGCTTTGGAGAATACGACAGCTTTCATAAGACTCAATCTAGCGCGTGTGTGTGGAGCCCAGCCTAGATTCGATGGACTGATGCGCCGCAAGTTGAGGTTCCAGTTGAGAGCCAAGAAATGTTGTTGGCCGGGGCAGCGGGTTGCGTTCGACAGCGGTCCCGGACAGGCCACTCGCCGGTACAATCACAACGATGAAGAGACTGGTGGCGGTGTTGGTAGTTCTGGCGGGAGCGTGCTCTGTCGCTGCCGATACCCCCGTTTCGACCACGGGTGGAACCGTCCCTCCGATTACAACGGTCGCTTCCCCTCAGGCAACAAAGACCACAACCCTGGCAGACGTCATTGCGACGACAGTTCCTCCCACCACGATTGAGGTTGTCGTCCCAAGCCCGGTGGTTGCTGTGACGGTCTTGAATGGTGAGGTCACTTCTGTCTTCTCCCAATCCGTTACGTTGGGAAACCATGTGGTGATCACGATCAACTCTGACGTTGCTGACGAAGTGCATCTCCACACCTACGACCTCAAGGGTGATGTGGTGGCCGATGGCCAGCTTGTCTTTGAGTTCGACGCCGATATCGCTGGAATCTTTGAGATGGAGCTTGAGGGTTCTCACCTACAGATCCTCGAACTTACGGTGGCGCCTTGAGAAGGATCTTGTCCGTTGTCATTGGTTCGTCTGTGCTTGCGGTCGCCTCGCCGGCATGGGCCCACGGGGTAGGGGGTCGCCAGGACCTGCCGTTCCCGCTCTCCTATTTCGTTTCGGGAGCAGCTGTGGCGCTCATCATCTCGTTCATGTGGATAGGCATCAGCTGGACTGAGCCGAAGCTCCAAGGCGGACCAGCGTATCGGACAAGTAGGTTGTCCCCTGTGGGTCGCTGGGCGTTGCTGCTGCGCCCTGTCGGGGTTCTCAGTCTGTTGCTCGTTCTCGTGGGCCCGTTTTTCGGGAACGGGTTCGCCCCTGCGTTTGTGGTCTGGATCGGCCTCTGGCTCATAGTTCCGTTCTTGAGTGTCGTGATGGGAGATCTCTACACCTTCTTGAATCCTTGGCGTGCGCTAGCTTCGTGGATGGGAATGGCCGGGCGTAAACGAGAACACCCGCTGGGGCTCTGGCCGGCGGTGTTCGCGTTTTTCGGGTTCATCTGGCTTGAGTTGGTTGCGTCGTCTGGCAGTGAGGCCCGTACCCTTGCCATTGCAGCCGTCTGCTACTCGGCTTGGCTTTTTGGTTGGATGGCAGTCTTCGGGGTGGATACCGGGCTTGAAGCGGCTGATGTGTTTACCGTATTCGTACGGTCGGTCTCGTCGATTTCACCCTTCGGCCGACACCGAGACGGAGGCATCTTGTACCGGGGATGGGCCAAAGCGCTCACGGTCCTTCCTCAGCGGAAGGGGTTTGTGGCCTTCGTCATTGCCATGATCGGAACCGTGACCTACGACGGGCTAGGAGGATCGGCTGCATGGCGGGATATCTTTGGCGAATCGGTCGACCACCCGATGTTCGAGACCGGAGCCCTGCTTGGGGTTTCGCTGGTGATTGGGCTCCTTTACTACGGCGCCATTCAGGCGGCCATCTACCTCAGTGGCTCCAAGAAGTCTTTGACCAAGACCGCGGCATCATTTGCTCACACACTCATCCCGATCGGTGCTGCCTACGCATTCGCCCACTATTTCACGCTTGTTCTGTTGGAAGGCCAGGCCCTCATAGGGATTGTCAGTGACCCCTTTGGTATTGGCTGGGACTTGTTTGGGACAGCAGGGGCAGCGATCAACTACACATGGTTGTCGCCGACATGGATCTGGTGGGTTCAACTTGTAGTCATCGTCACCGGCCATATCCTCAGTGTTCTGTTGGCGCACGATCGGTCGCTCGTGGAGTTCCCCCCAGAGACCGCGGTCAAATCCCAGTGGGTCATGTTGGTAATGATGGTGGCCCTCACGGGCCTCGGCCTCTTCCTGTTGGCAGGTTGAAGTATGTTCTTGGTCCTGGCACACCAAGGTGGATGGGATGAGTTCCTTATGTTCCTTGTGCCCGTTGTTCTGGGGATGTGGGGGCTACGGTTCACCGCTCGACGAGCGGCCGAGAAGGCAAGGGAGAAGCAGGAAAGTGGCGAAGGGGAATAGGCCCGGCATGGACAAGTGGCGCCCGAGTCGCTAACATTTGCAAGCGCGACCGAACTTCTCTCGTCGCAGTCCCCTTGGAGCCTCGCACCTTCGCTCCGCCTCACCTAGGAACCCTCCATGCAATCTTCCCAACTCGCCCCTGCACGCCTCGAGAGACTTCGCTTGGCTTGGCTGTCGAACCCCAAAGCAGACCTCCTGTCGGGTCTGGTGGTAGCTCTTGCGTTGATCCCTGAAGCCATCGCCTTTTCGATCATCGCTGGTGTCGATCCCAAGGTGGGGTTGTACGCGTCGTTCGCTATTGCCATCGTTATTGCGTTCGCTGGTGGACGGTCGGGCATGATCTCGGCAGCCACCGGTGCCATGGCGTTGGTCATCGTTCCGCTTGTGGAAGAGCACGGAGTTGCTTACCTCTTTGCAGCCACCATTCTGGCGGGGTTGCTGCAAGTTGGGCTCGGGTATCTGGGCGTTGGCGGACTCATGCGATTTGTTCCACGCACAGTGATGGTGGGATTCGTGAACGCTCTGGCGATCCTCATCTTCCTGGCGCAGGTTCCACATATTCTGCTCCGCGAGGGTGGCTCGTTTTCACCGCAATTCGGGTTGAACATGCTCTTCATCGGCCTGGGCCTCGGCGTGATTTATGGATTGCCTCGGATCACGAAAGCTGTCCCGTCTTCACTGGTCGCAATTGTGGTGCTCGCCAGCGCTGCGATATTCCTCGGCCTCGACCTGCCGACGGTGGGTGACATGGGAGAACTCCCCACCGCGTTGCCTAGGTTGGGCCTACCCGACGTCCCGTTCACCATGGAAACTCTCAATATCATCCTCCCGTTCAGTATCACCCTCGCGATGGTGGGATTGCTTGAGTCCTTGTTGACAGCG
>CAXMSI010000092.1:6595-6926 GCA_964196085.1 uncultured Acidimicrobiia bacterium
TTTCGTTGGCGGCATGGCCGGTTGCGCCATGATTGGCCAGTCGATGATCAACTTCCGTTCTGGGGGACGAACCCGACTCTCTACCCTCGCGTCTGGGCTCTTTCTGCTGGTGCTGATTCTGTCGCTCGGCGATTGGGTTGCTCGGATCCCAATGGCTGCCCTTGTCGCTGTAATGATCATGGTGTCTGTGAGTACCTTCAACTGGCGCAGCGTGAAGCTCGCAACGCTCAAACTCACTCCCACAACTGAGTCGGCCGTAATGGCCGCCACAGTGGTGGTTGTGGTTCTCACTCACAACCTGGCTTATGGTGTTGGTGTAGGGGTCACCCTG
>CAXMSI010000093.1:0-6669 GCA_964196085.1 uncultured Acidimicrobiia bacterium
GCGACGGCTCGAGCGCTTGTGAGAAAAGCTCACTTGCTTACCGAACGATGGTTTCTTTGCGCAGATATCGCAATGTGCGGACATGGAAATACTCCGTAGAACGTTGAAAGAGTAGCAGCGGCCAAGAGGGGTGAAAAAACGATGAACCACCGTTGTGCTCGAACCTAGGCCAATATAGTGAGATGGATGATACACCTGTTGGAAGCGGACGAAGTCTTTCTTACCTTTCCACCCTCTCTGTTGAGGTGGTGAAGGGTTTAGGAGGCGCCGGAGGCAAGTCCCTGATCAAGGCTGGCGTGTCGTCGGTTGCTCATCTTCTACTCAATACACCACGACGGTACATCGACCGCTCGCTTCAGGTGCCTCTTGCTGAAGTCCCGATCGGCGAAGAAGTCACGATCATTGGCACTATTGGATCGGTGAAGACGAAGCGGCCCCGTAGCAAACTCGTAATTGTTGAGGCGACTATCGCAGATGACACAGGAGTGTTGACAGCGACGTGGTTCAACCAGGGCTACAGGGCCCGACAGTTAAGTGAAGGGCAAGAGGTAGCCCTCTCGGGCAAGATTGAGCGGTTCAGGGGGAGGCTGCAGATGAAGTCCCCAGCAATAGATGTCCTTGGTGGGCTTGGGGAATCTCTCACAGTTGGGCGGGTGGTTCCTGTGCATTCAAGTGTTGGCGACGTCGGGCCGGGGCGCCTCAGGCCGGCTGTGCACAACGCACTCACCCGCAGCAGCCCGATCTTGGACCCCCTTTCTGAGGATCTTCTGGACCGACGCGACCTCCTCGACCGAAATCAAGCCTTCTGGATGATTCACTTTCCAGACAGTCTTGACGAGTACACCCCAGCACGAAAGCGGTTGGTCTACGACGAGTTCTTTAGGATCCAGATTGCGCTCGCCAAGCGAAGAGCCGATCACCAACTTCACGACGATGGAATTGCCCACGACCCTCCCGGAGTGTCGAGCCGTGGCTTCATTGCTGGGCTTCCCTTCGCGCTAACGAAAGCTCAGGAGCGGGTAATTCAAGAGGTCGCTGAGTCCATGCAGAAGAAGTACCCCATGAACCGACTGTTGCAAGGAGAGGTGGGCTCAGGCAAGACCGTGGTTGCTGTGAGCGCGCTACTCGACGCCGTCGATTCTGGGTACCAAGGAGCCGTCATGGCCCCTACCGAAGTGCTCGCTACCCAGCACTACCTCAGCATCAGGGACATGCTTGATGCGTCGGGAATGCTCTCTCCGAACTTTGGATTTGGTTCAGACGTCGGAATGAGTTCGCTTTTCGCCGAGGAGAAAGGCGTCACTATCGCTCTCCTCACGTCCCAACATTGTGAGGTCAGCGCTTTGGGACCCGTGAAACGTTATGACGCTCTTGAGTGGATTGCGGCCGGTTGGGTCGACATGGTGGTCGGTACCCACGCGTTGATCCAAGAAGGTGTCAACTTCCACAAGCTTTCGCTGGCTGTGGTTGACGAGCAGCACAGGTTCGGCGTGGGTCAGCGGGTGTCGCTGAAGGAGAAAGCTGGCAAGGTCGACCCTGACCTGCTGATTATGACCGCCACTCCGATCCCTCGCACGCTTTCAATGACGCTCTATGGGGACCTAGACGTATCAGTACTTGACGAGATGCCGCCAGGCCGGTCTCCGGTGGAGACAAGGCATGTCTCGCAGGAGACAGGTGGATTCACTGCCTTTGAACATGTGCAGTCCGAAGTGGCGAAAGGTCGCCAAGCCTTCGTGGTTTGCCCACTCGTAGACGAGAGTGAAAAGATTGAAGCCGTCTCAGCCACCGAAGAACATGCCCGTCTTGTGCAACTCTTGCCGGGGTTGCGGGTGGGTCTACTTCACGGCCAGATGAAGTCGGAGAAGAAACAACAAGTCATGGATTCGATGCGGTCGGGAGCGATTGACGTGCTTGTCTCGACGACAGTGATCGAAGTGGGAATCGACATTCCCAACGCCACCATGATGGTGATTGAACATGCAGACCGGTTCGGTCTGTCGCAGCTTCATCAACTTAGGGGTCGGGTTGGACGAGGCCGACATCGGGGTTTCTGCATCTTGATGTCGGATCCAACAACCCCAGAAAGCGAAGAACGGCTTGCGGCCATGGTCCGGACCAACGACGGGTTTGAGTTGGCGAGAGAAGATTTGCGGATTCGGGGCCAAGGAACAGTCTTTGGGTCGCGACAATCTGGTCTCGGCGATCTGAGACTCGCTGACATTCTGAAGGATGTTGACCTCCTAGAGGCTGCAAGAGAAGACGCATTCGCGATCGTTCAGCTGGACCCGGCAATGGAACAACACAAAGACATTGCCACCGAGGTGCAGGTCTTGCTTGGCGAGGAAGTGGAGTGGCTGTTCCGGAGTTAATGGTTTGTTGAGGCTGTGTTTCTTCGCCGTTGATCTACAGGGGTCATTGTTTCCTTAGTCGCCAATTGGGCGGCACAACCAAGGAGCAATAATGCGCAGAACACTATTGACAGGCCTCCTCGTCGGCCTCTTGACAATCGCGATGGCAGTACCTGCTTTCGCTGCAAACGGTAACTCAGGTGACAGTTCGGGCCGACCCGGGTCACCGGTTCAGGTGACAGTTTTGAGTACTGGCCTCACCTATGACTCAATCGTGACGGCTGATCTGCCAATGCACGGTGGATTCCAGCAGTTGATCCCGACTGCCGATGGGCTCACCACTGAATTTGGTCCTGGAGACCGTGGCTATCTAGGTGGACGCTGGTGGGTTGACGCAAACGGTGATGGTGAGATGAACGCAGGCGATGCGTTCTTCCTTTGCCCACTTCTTGGTCCCGGCCACTGATAGAGCCATCGCAACTGAGCCCTCGAGCCCTAGGTGGCTCGGGGGCTTTTCCGTTGGCCTCGCATTTGCCACCGATTGCACAGCTAAACTTTGATGCATGCGGATAATCGGTGGCGAAGCGCGAGGACGGAGGCTTACCTCTCCAGAGGGGCTCTTGACGCGCCCGATGACTGACCGAGTCCGCGAGGCCTTATTCAACATCCTTGCATGGGACATTGCTGAGCTGGACGTGCTTGATTTGTACGCGGGTGTGGGCACCTTGGGTCTTGAGTCTTTGAGCAGAGGAGCAGCCTCTGCCGTGTTTGTAGAAAGCGACCGGAGCGCCGCCAAGGTGCTTCAGGCGAATATTGAGCACGTCGGTTTGGGTGGCTCACTCCAGGTTTCAGATGTATCACGCTACCTAGAGAGGACTGCTGCTCGATTCGACATCGTGTTCGTCGATCCGCCCTACCCGCTGGTCTCGGAGGACGTCTCGGCTGTGTTGCACCAAATTTCACCCGTCTTGCGCGACAATGGGCTTGTGCTGCTACACCGTCGCCGGGGCGAACCTGTCCCAGATTCCCCGTGGGAGTTGGTAGACGAGCGCCAATACGGCGGGGCCCAACTGTGGTTCTTCCGGTCTGGAGAAGACACATGACAAAAGCGTTTATCCCAGGGAGCTTTGATCCCCCGACGAATGGACATCTTGATGTCATTCACCGCTGCATTGAAATGTTCGATTCGGTCGTAGTGGGTGTCGTCGAGAATCCCAATAAGCAGGGGTTGTTCTCGACCGATGAGCGGCAGCAACTGCTCCGGCTGATTCTCGGCGATGGCGCTGAGGTGACAGGGTTTGGCGGACTACTCACGGTTGCCGTCGGCCACGCTGGCGCAGACGTAGTTGTAAAGGGCGTCAGGGATTCAGCTGATGTTGCCTACGAGACACAGTTTGCTCTGATGAACCGTCACCTAGCGGGGACAGAGACACTGCTGCTACCAGCCAATCCGGTTGTCTCGTTTGTTTCTTCATCATTAGTCAAAGAACTCTGGAAGTTGGGCTCTGATGTGAGCAGCCTTGTTCCGTCGCAGGTGCTCGAAGCACTATCACGTAAGGAAGTTTCATGAGTGACAAGTTTGATCCCTTGGCGGATTTCGCTGATATTGCCGAGCCGTCGCACTTGGAGGATTTGTCAGAGAACGACGCCAGCCGTGTCTTGGCAGTTGCAGAGGAGTTGATTCTGTCGGTCCACGAAGCACGGACTGTGACGTTGTCGTCGGATTTACGAATGGATCGGGAGCCGCTTCTCAAAGGCCTTGAAGAGATTCGTGATCGTCTTCCCGAAGAGTTGAAGACGGCTCGCTGGATGATTCGGGAACGAGCTGCCTTTATCGCTCGGACCAATGAAGAAGGTGAAGCCATCCGCCAGAAGGCCCAGTCGGTTCTCGCTTCAGCTCGAGAAACTGCGGCGCGTCTCGTGTCAGAACATTCGATCTTGGCAGAGGCGGTTGAAGAAGCTAACACGCTGGTTCGAAATGCAGAGGTGAGGGCTCAGGCCGTTCGACTCAACGCAGAGGACCTCAGTATTGAACAGCTGGGAAGGCTTGACACCATGCTCACTTCGATGTTGCGTGAGACGCGAGGCTCTGCGTCGGAGCTCTCTGAGAGTCGGGCAAAACCTCCTCCGGTTCAGGGGGTCTGATGGGCTTTGAACGAATCTCGGTTTCTGACCTGCTGCGAGGGCCAGGCAATCGGAGAGAACTTGATGTGAAGGTTCCGGTTGAGGTCGCGCTGAGCGATGCCACGGTCGATGCCTTGGCGACTGGAACAATTTTGCTCGAGTCCGTCTCGGGGGGCTTAGTTGCATCTGGAGAAATCGTCGTGCCGGCCAAGATGATCTGTCAACGTTGCCTCAAGCAGTTTGAGGCTGACGTGGTTAGTCACGTCCACCAGGTGTACGGTGGAATGGACGATCCCGACGTAATGCCCGTCGAGCGGGGTGGACGTATTAACCTCGAAATTGCAGTCCATGACGAAGCTGTTTTGGCACTCCCGAACACTCCGTATTGCCGTGAAGATTGTCTTGGACTTTGCGATTCGTGCGGAACCGACTTGAATATAGATCCGTGCGGCGGTCATGAACGCGAGAGCTTGTCTCCGTTCGCCGTATTAGAAGATCTTTTTCAGCCCGAGAGCTAGGAGTTTTCCGTGGCGGTACCTAAGAAAAAAATGTCCCGTTCCCGAACACGACGCCGCAAGGCCGAGTGGAAGGTAACGGCACCGAACATTTCCACCTGCCCCCAGTGTGGTGATCCGAAGCGTTCACATCGTGCATGCGCCAATTGTGGCGTATACCGCGGCCGTGAGTTCGCTGAAGCAGTTACCGAACGGGAGTAGATGGCTCGCGTTGCCCTAGATGCTATGGGGGGCGACCATGCACCGACTCAGGTCGTTGCTGGCGCCGTTCAGGCCATCGGTGAGGGGCACGATGTGGTCCTTGTTGGTGACGAAGCTGTCCTAGGGCCTTTGGTAGCCGAGGCAGGCGTGGCGATCGACATCGTCCATGCCTCTCAGGTGATCGAAATGGGGGCCCATCCAACCAGAGCGTTACGCGAGAGTCCCGACGCGTCCGTGGTAGTTGCTGCGCGTCTAGTCAAGGAAGGACTGGCCGATGCGCTCGTTTCCGCTGGCTCTACGGGGGCTGCCATGGCGGCTGCAGTGTTCACCATTGGGCGGGTACCGGGAGTTCAACGCCCTCCCATTGCCTCAATTATCCCCGCGTCACCGAAGCCTGTCGTGATGTTGGACTCAGGAGCGAACCCTGACTGCAAACCTCAGCATTTGGCACAGTTTGCCGTGCTCGGTGCAGTCATGGCCGAGACGTATCTCGACCTTGACCATGTGCGGGTTGGTCTGCTCAACATCGGCTCGGAAAAGGGCAAGGGGCGCGAACTTGAAAAGGCTGCATGGGACCTGCTTGAAGCGCTGGGCGACGTAGACGAACGAATTACGTTTGTTGGCAACGTTGAAGGTAGGGACCTTGCCACTGGTGCCGCTGACGTGATGGTGTCAGACGGGTACACCGGCAATATGCTGATCAAGACAGCAGAGGGCGTTGTCTCCATGTTCGCAAATGCTTCCAAGGAGGCGATGACTGGCTTTTCCGAAGAGGAACGCGCAGGTGCCCTCAAACTCCTCAATAGCGTTGGCGAACGCTACAACCACGAAGCCAGCGGTGGCGGTCACCTCCTTGGCCTCAACGGTGTTGTCGTGATTGCCCACGGCTCATCGTCTGCATCCGCCATTGCAGCCTCGGTTGCGTTGGCTGACCGCGGAGCGTCCAACAATCTACCGGCACGAGTCGCCCAACGAATCGCCCAGGACATCGAGGGTTAGGTGTCAGTCGCCGACTTGCAAGCGCGGTTCGGGCACGTCTTTTCAGACGAGAGTCTTTTGACCATAGCGCTTACCCATCGGTCCTACAGCGCTGAGTTTCCTACTGAACTCCACAATGAGCGATTCGAGTTCCTTGGAGATGCCGTACTCCAACTGGTTGTCACTGATTTCCTATTCGCCGAGTTCCCCGATCTGAGGGAGGGGAAGATGGCCAAGATTCGTGCTTCGTGCGTGAGCGGAGACGCTCTGGCCGAAATCGCCCTGATGCTTGATCTGGGAGAATCGATTCAGCTTGGAAAAGGCGAGACGGCCTCAGGAGGGGATCGCAAAGAGTCGATATTGGCGGACACAATGGAAGCCATGATCGCTGCGGTGTACCTCGACGCCGGCTTAGAACAAGCCAGAAGTGTTGTGTTGCGCCACTGGTCAGGGATTATCCGAGCGCGAGCTCTTGACCCTGGTAAGACAGATTACAAGAC
>CAXMSI010000094.1:0-6660 GCA_964196085.1 uncultured Acidimicrobiia bacterium
CGCACTACTAATTCGTCACCCTGCTGAGTGAGGAAGGTCGTGCCTTTGACAAATTGAGAGAGGTCGTCGCTTCCCGTAAGAAGGACGACCTCTCCCTTGAGTCCATGGGGTTTACCCAACGAACCTACAACAATTCTGGCCGTCATGATCAGTCGATGAACTCGACTCCAGTTGACAGACCTTCCTCATCCGCTGCGGCCTGAGCCACTGTGCGGATAGCGTTGGCAACGCGACCCTTGCGACCGATCACACGGCCCATGTCGGACTTGTTGGTATGGACTTCAGCAACAACTGAGTCGTCGCCCTCATCCACAATGTCAACAGTTACCTCTTCTGGGTGATCGACGATCTGCTTAACAACAAAACCGACAACCTTTTCGACGATTTCACTCATTATGCATCCTCTGGGTCGACGACTTCTTCGACTGTCTCGGTGACCTCTTCAGCTGCTTCTTCAACTACCTCTTCGGCAGCCTCAACAACCTCTTCAGGGGCGTCTTGAACAGCTTCAGCTGCTTCTTCAACGACCTCTTCGGCCTCTACGGTTACTTCTCCTGTGGTATCAGTAACAGCTTCCTCAGCAGCCTCAACAACGTCTTCGGCCTCTTCGGCCTTGGGAGCTGGTTTGGCACCAACGGTGTGAATTTCACCCTTGGCTACCTTGAACTGTGACCAAGCGCCTGAGATTTCGAGCAGCTTGCGAGCTGTCTCAGTTGGTTGGGCGCCATTTTGCAGCCATCCGACTGCCTTCTCGTTGTCAATTTCGACGAGGGAAGGCTCCTGGTGCGGGTCGTACCGACCAAGGGATTCGATGTAGCTGCCATTGCGGGCCTTTCGGCTGTCCGCAACTACCACGCGGTACACAGGACGCTTTTTCTTCCCGAGCCGCTTAAGACGGATCTTTACCGCCATGTGGTTACCTCTTCTTTCGTTTCTTGTTCTTTGCGTGTTGCTTCTTTGACTTCGGCCGCTTGGTATTGCTCGAGTTCGACCTCTGCATACCCATTGAGTGTGCAGGTCTTCCGCTACCAGGCATTTCCAGCCCAGGCATCGAACCGCCACTCGCAAGCGACTTCATCATCTTCTGTGCGCCAGCAAATTGCTTAATCAGCTGATTAACTGCCTGCACAGTACTTCCCGAACCTGACGCAATTCTCTTGCGACGACTCGCATCGAGAATCTTGGGGGTTCGGCGTTCTTGTAACGTCATGGAGCGGATGATTGCTTCGACCTTTGCAAGGTCTTTGTCATCAATGTCAGCGTCTTTGAGCGCTCCTGCGCCGGGAATCATAGCAAGCAATCCACCAAGTGACCCCATCCGCTTGATCTGCTGCATCTGTTTGAGGAAGTCGTCGAGGTCAAACTCGGCCTTCTGTATCTTCTCGGCAATCTTCTCGGCTTCGGCCTCTTCCCATGTGGCTTCTGCTTTCTCGATGAGAGTCAGAAGATCGCCCATGCCCAGAATCCTCGAGGCCATCCGATCGGGATGGAACGTCTCAAACTCATCAATCGCCTCGCCAATACCTGCGAACTTGATCGGCCTGCCGGTGACCTCCCGAACGGAGATAGCGGCACCGCCTCGTGCATCGCCATCAAGCTTTGACAGCACGACCCCGGTGAGATCGGTGTAATCAAGGAAACCTTGAGCCACGTTGACCGCATCTTGCCCAGTCATCGCATCGACAACCAGCAGGGTCTCGTCTGGTTCAACGATCTTCTTGATCGAAGCCAACTCATTCATGAGGCTTTCGTCGACTTGGAGACGACCAGCCGTATCAACGATCACCACATCATGACCGGCACGGGTCGCCTCCTTCATTGCTGCCTTCACCACCCGTGTTGGCTTGGACTTCTGCTCGGCATACACCGGCACACCAATACGCTCACCGAGTTGTTGGAGCTGTTCGATTGCGGCAGGCCGAGCGAGGTCAGCAGCAACAAGCATTGGCCGCTTACCCTCAACCTTCAGCATGTTGGCGAGCTTGGCAGCGGTGGTTGTCTTGCCTGACCCCTGGAGTCCCACCATGAGAATCCGGAGCGGTGGTTTCTTAGGGGATGCCAGCGGTACCGTCTCAGCCCCAAGCGTCTTGACCAGCTCTTCGTTGACGATCTTGATGACCTGCTGCCCAGGAGTAAGAGAGTCATGGACCTCAACGCCGAGCGCTCGATCTTTGATCCGATCGAGGAGGGCTGTCACTACCGAGACGTTGACGTCAGCCTCGAGCAGAGCCAGGCGAACCTCAGCAAGCGCAGTATCTACCTGAGCTTCGGATATTTTCCCACGGCCAGCGAGGCCAGAGAAGATGGAAGAAAAGCGGTCAGTAAGTTGATCGAACACTGCAACAGTTTACGGCTCCGACAGGGGTATTGAACCGATCTGCATCGGCGACCGCCAGACCCAAACAATCCTGAACTCGAGACCTCGGGTCAACCGCTGCTGCCAGCTTCTATGCGCGAGTTCCACCTGGCCTCCACAACAGATGGCAGCGCTTTAGACTTACAGGCCATGCCCTTACTCGACTCCATTGACGACCCCAAGGATCTCTTGCGCCTGGACTACGGCCAGCTCGAGGTTCTGGCCGGGGAAATTCGGTCGTTCTTGATCGACAACATGGCCCTGACAGGCGGCCACCTCTCCCCCAACCTTGGCGTTGTCGAATTAACACTTGCTTTGCATCGCGTTTTTGATTCTCCCAAGGATCGTATCCTTTTTGACGTCGGTCACCAGGCGTACACGCACAAGCTGGTCACGGGCCGTAAAGAGCTGTTTGACACGCTCCGTCAAGACGGAGGCCTGTCTGGCTACCCAAACCCAACCGAAAGCATCCACGACTTCGTGGAGAACAGCCACTCTTCTACTTCTTTGTCGTATGCAATGGGAATGGCAAAAGCAAGAGCCGACGAGGATGACTTCGTAGTCGCAGTCATCGGCGACGGCGCCCTCACAGGCGGTATGGCCTATGAGGCTCTCAACCACATCGCACAAGATAAGCCTCGGGGACTGATCATTGTCATCAACGATAACGGCCGATCCTATGCCCCAACAGTCGGAGGCCTTGCTCAACATCTATCTCGCCTCCGAGTCGACCACCGTTACGAAGATGCAAAACAGGCATTTGGGAGGCTCTTGGGCAAGCTGCCTGTGGTTGGCGAAATCGCCGAAGAGACGGCTATCCGAGTCAAGGATTCAATCAAGGAGATGGTTCAACCGCTCACCTTTTTCGATGTCCTTGGCCTGAAGTACACCGGCCCGATCGATGGCCACAACCTCGAGCTACTCGAGGAGACATTCACCAAGGCCAAAGGCTTTGACGAGCCTGTCGTAATTCACATCGCAACCGAGAAGGGGCGCGGATACGGCCCTGCAATTCTCGACGAGCGCGAGAAGCTGCACGGTGTGGGTAAGTTTGAGGTTGCGACTGGAAAACCTATCGGTGGTGGCCTCTCAATGACAAAGGTCTTCGAGAACGCCCTTGTGGAACTGGCCCGAGCCGACGACAAGATCGTTGCAGTGACCGCCGCGATGCAGTCCCCCACTGGCCTCAACGCGATGGCTGAACAGTTTCCTGATAGGGTCTTCGACGTTGGGATATGCGAGCAACATGCCGTGACCATGGCTGCAGGCCTCGCTATGGGTGGGAAGCATCCAGTTGTCTCTATCTATTCAACCTTCATGCAGCGAGCGCTAGACCAGGTCACCTACGACGTGGCACTCCACAAACAACCGGTCACATTCGTACTGGACCGGGCTGGTGTCACGGGGCCCGACGGCCCTTCGCACCACGGCATGTTCGACCTCTCCTTCCTTCGCATGGTGCCGGGCATGGTGGTCGGTGCGCCATCCAACGAACTGGAACTGGCTGAGATGCTTGCAGCCCTTACGGCACATGATGGTCCCGGCTCTATTCGGTACCCGAAAGCAGTCGCCACGACGATTCCCAAGGGGCCATTCACCCCAACACCTATAGGCGTGTGGGAAGAACTCCAGAGCGGAAACGATGTCCTAATCCTTGCGGTTGGGTCGATGGTTGAACCCGCTCAAAAGGCTGCAGCCCGGCTGGCCGAGGCTGGGATCTCGGCAACGTTGGTCAATGCTAGATGGGTAAAACCGATGGATGACCGCCTCGCAGGCTGGGCGGCTGCCCATTCTCACGTCGTGACCATCGAAGACAACATCGTTACCGGTGGCTTCGGAGCTGGCGTTGCAGAAGCCCTGGCAGAAGCCGGCGTCGCTACGCCACTCACCATGATGGCAATTCCCTCCAGCTTCCTCCGCTTCGGCAACCCAGTCACCATTCGAGAAGAGATCGGTCTTAACGAAGACGGCATCGTCAAGACCGTCAGCAACGTCCTCGGTCACGAGGGTGCTAGCTAACCGGCCTTGCAACTTCGAGACCACCTAGTCTTAGTCGACGACGTCACCAGTGCCAACCAACTCTGAGGTATCCAACATGCGAGCACTCGTGAAAAGTAAGCGCGAGACTGGGCTTTGGATGGAAGATGTCCCGGTCCCCGAATACGGGATCAATGACGTCCTCATAAAGGTCCGGCGGACTTCACTGTGTGGAACTGACCTACACATTTACAACTGGGACAAGTGGGCCCAAGCCACTATCCCAGTGCCTCTTGTGGTTGGCCACGAATTCGTGGGCGACATCGTTGCCGTTGGTGAGAACGTCAATGATTTCGAGATCGGGCAACTGGTGTCGGGCGAAGGTCACGTAGTGTGCGGTCGATGCCGCAATTGCCTCGCCGGGCGCCGTCATCTGTGTTCAGACACCTCAGCGGTCGGACTAGACCGGCAGGGAGCTTTTGCAGAATACGTGTGTTTACCAATGTCGAATATATGGGTTCACCATGAGGGCATAGATCTCGACGTTGCTGCACTGTTCGACCCGCTTGGCAACGCTGTTCACAGCGCCCTGCAGTTCGATCTCCTTGGCGAAGACGTGCTTATTACAGGAGCTGGCCCGATTGGAGCCATGGCCGCCGCAGTCTGTAGACACGCCGGTGCTCGCCACGTGGCTGTCACCGACGTCGTCGAAAACCGACTCAAACTGGCTACCGCAATGGGCGCTACCCGAACAATCAACGTCCTACGAGAGAGCATCCACACCGTTCAGGCGGAGCTGGGCATGGAGGAAGGCTTCGATGTTGGGCTAGAGATGTCTGGGAATCCCAGTGCGTTGACCGACATACTCGGAAACATGTGTCACGGAGGGAAAGTAGCTCTCTTGGGAATTCCTGAGGAAGAGTTTGCCATCGATTGGAGCACCGTCATCTTCAACATGCTCACCCTCAAAGGTATCTACGGCCGAGAGATGTACGAAACTTGGTACAAGATGTCAGTAATGATCCAATCAGGCCTCGACATCAAACCAATCATCACGCACCGCCTCGATGCTGGAGACTTTCAAGACGCCTTTGAAGCAATGAACGCTGGCGAAGCAGGCAAAGTTATCCTGTCGTGGGAGTGACCAACTTGGCCGTGGAGGAGTAGACGTATGTACGACCGTTTCCAGCAGTATCTCAATAGTCAACTCGATGATATCCGAGCTGAAGGCCTCTATAAGCAGGAGCGTCCTTTGACTACTCCACAAGGTGCCACTGTCGGTGTGACCGGTGGGGCGTCAGTGCTCAACCTGTGTGCAAACAACTACCTCGGCCTTTCTCAGCATCCCGAAATGAAGGCCGCTGCAAAGGAAGCGCTAGACGAGTGGGGGTACGGACTCGCCTCGGTGCGGTTCATCTGCGGCACGCAGACCCTTCACCTCCGCCTGGAGCAGACGATTTCAGACTTCTTAGGAACCGAAGCAACCATTCTGTATCCGTCGTGTTTCGACGCGAATGGTGGTCTCTTCGAGACAATCCTCGGTGCGCAGGATGCAATCATCTCCGACGAGCTCAACCACGCCAGCATCATCGACGGCGTGCGGCTGAGCAAGGCCAAACGCTATCGCTACAGCAACTCGGACATGGCGGACCTCGAGCAGCAACTTCAAGCAGCAGATTCTGATGGAGCCAGGTTCAAGCTGATCACCACCGATGGCGTTTTCTCTATGGACGGCTTCGTGGCAAAGCTCGACGAGATCTGTGATCTAGCGTCGCGATACGACGCCATCGTGCACGTCGACGACTCGCACGCCACTGGCTACCTGGGCCCATCAGGGAAAGGCACTCCCGAGTTTCGAGGGTGCATGGATCGTGTCGATATAATCACGGGGACTCTGGGCAAGGCGCTCGGCGGGGCCAGCGGCGGGTTCACATCAGGCAGGACAGAAATCGTCGAAATGCTACGGCAGCGTTCTCGACCCTACCTTTTTTCCAATACGGTTCCACCGCCGATTGTTGCCGGTGCGCTCAAGGCACTACAACTCGTTGCGACGACCCCCGAACTCAGAACCCGCCTCGCAACCAACACCGAACGTTTCCGAGCTGGGCTTCTTGCCGAAGGTTTCGACGTTCGCCCAGGAGAGACCCCGATCATTCCGGTGATGATGTACGACGCCAAGGCTGCCACAGCCCTCGCTGACGAGGTCCTCAAACAGGGCGTTTATGTGGTGGCATTCTCTTACCCCGTCGTACCGAAGGGGCAAGCCCGGATCCGGACCCAGATGTCAGCTGGTCTCTCAGAAGCCGACGTAGACTTCGCCATTGCAG
>CAXMSI010000095.1:0-254 GCA_964196085.1 uncultured Acidimicrobiia bacterium
TGTTGGATGGCGACGTCACCAAGGTTGACCAACTCAGCGAGGTCGTCGCCCGAGAGATGGGTGCAGCTGCGACCAGCGGTTCGGTTGGACAAATCTATCCGCGATCGCTCGATCTGGACGTCGTCTCGGCGCTCGTGCAAGCCACTTCAGGCCTCGCTTCTTTCGCAACCACTCTGCGCCTCATGGCAGGAGCCGACCTAGCCACTGAGGGGTTCAGAGAAGGCCAGGTCGGGTCGTCGGCCATGCCACACAAG
>CAXMSI010000095.1:264-3959 GCA_964196085.1 uncultured Acidimicrobiia bacterium
TGGAACGAAGGCGACGTAAGCTGCTCAGTGGTAAGGAGAGTGTTCCTCCCAGACGTGTTCTTTGCGGCCGATGGAATGCTAGAAACCGCAATCGAAGTTCTTTCTGACTTTGGCCCTTATCCCAAAATGATCGCCAAAGAACTTGCCCAGAACCTCCCATTTCTCGCCACCACCAAACTACTGGTTGCCGCAGTCAAGGGAGGCATGGGGCGTGAGGAGGCGCACGAGCGCATCAAGGAACATGCGGTCTTGGCTGTGCGCTCCCGACTCGACGGCGCGTCTTCAGATTCCCTCTTTGAAATGGTCGCGGCCGATCCACATATACCTCTCACTCGCACTGAAATAGAAACGCTGGTTGCAGACCCACTCAGCTTTACCGGTACCGCTGTGGCACAAGTTGCAACCTTCGTGGCAACGGCTACGGATCTGGCGGCAGCGAACCCTGTGGCTGCGAATTATCGGCCAAGTGCTGTTGTTTAGCCCGCAGACTCGTCAACGTCGCGCAGCGCAGGCGGATAGACCTGAGCAAGGATCTCATTAAATCGAACAGTGGGCTCTTCTACGAAAGCCCCAGCGCTGGTCACCAGCGACTTCGTTTCGATAGACAGCGTGATGACGTCCGATGGCTGAATGTGACGGTTGGTCCAACCCAGCGCAATGAGGTCTGAAAGCGAAAGATCATCTGAGATCGTCAACGACGCCGCCGCGGTTCTTGCGACATCGGTCAGCCGGGTTATCGAAGAGAAAGACGCTACCTCGTGGGCCAGGGCAAACAGCAGCTCCTGCTGGTGAACCTGCCGCGAGAAGTCGCTGGAGCCCTGCGATGTCCATGTTCCATCGATCTTGTAACGCGTCTTGCGACTTCGGACCCACGCAAGCGCCTGGTCTCCGTCAAGTTGTTGACACCCAGCAGGCAAATCCAGACGAGCATCGCGATCGAATACCGCATACTCAAAGCAGAGCTCCACTCCGCCGAGTGCGTCAACAACCTTCTCGAAACCATCGAAGTCGACAACAAGAAAATGGTCAGGCGTGATGCCTGTGAACTGCTGTACCGACAGCGCCATGAGGGTTGGGCCCGAAATTTCGCTACCGCAACCGTTCATTCCCGAGTTCAGGCGGGCGTATCGTTCAGTGCACGGGTTCTCGACGTAGAGATCACGAGGCAGCGAAACGATGATTGGGTCGCTGCCATCTTCGGGGAGCAGCATCAACATGATCACATCAGCTCTGAAACCGTTCTCGTCGGTGCCAAGCAGAAGGTACGTGTCAAACATCTCGTCAGGGAGCGGCGGACTCAGAGTGGCCGGATTCCTCGTTGCAGGCAGTTCAACCGGGGCGAAGATCTCTGGGACGGTTGCGTCGGTAATCTCGTCGAATTCCACAGCGTCGATGGCATTCTGGCGGTCTTCTGGTGAAATAGTGTCAATGGATTCGGCAGCGAGCTTTGGATCAAACACCTCAACGGCGACATCCCGAATCGAGCGTTGCACCTGGAGCACGACAAAACCACCCATGACCAAGAGAACGCCGACCGAGACAACCACAATACGAAAGAGATTGGACTTCACAACAAGACGTATTCTACGACAGTCATGGGTTAGGGCGAGTCCTTACCGCGCCTACTCTATTGGAATGATCCCGATAACCGACGCCGCCACTGTGCTCCTCCTTCGAGATGGGGAGGCCTCCCCCGAAGTCTTCCTACTCAAGAGACATGCGGCATCGGTATTCATGGCCGGGGCCTACGTGTTCCCGGGTGGCCGGGTCGATCCTTACGATCACTCACTCCCGCCACACCTCATCGACGAGCCAGCCATCGCCGATCGTGCCCTTCGGATCGCTGCAATCCGCGAGACCTTCGAGGAGTCGGGCGTTCTGATTGGAACCAACTCTGACGGATCCCCAATCTCCACCGACAGCCTGATGAGTGAGCGGGCCAAGCAGGTCCGCTCTGACCTCCAAGATCGCAACATCGACATCGACTGGGGCGAATTGCTACGTGATCAGGGCATTATTCTGTCGCTTTCTGCCTTGCTCTTCACCGCATGGTGGGTGACACCAGAGGGCAACCCTCGCCGTTTCGATACGCGGTTCTATCTCGCAGCACTCCCAGCTGGCCAGACCGCCTGGCACGACGGAGTCGAAATGACAGACTCGCTTTGGATGGAGCCGAACCAGGCTCTCGAAGCAGCAGCCCGCGGCGACGTCATGATCGTTCCGCCGACGCTCCAGAATCTGAGAGCACTTGAAGGGGACGACGTTGCTTCGATCCTCAACCATCGCCGGCAGTTTGGCGATCCGGTGGCAATCACACCCTCAATGCGAATGGACGACAAGGGGAGAGCCTGGGTAACAAGTCCCGATCTCGACCAAGACATCCCCATGCCGGGCGCTCCCGCCTAACCGGTACGAGATGGTTGCCTGAGAGAGTCAAGTACACACGCCGTTCCCTGTACACTTCAAGCCCTGGGCTTGGAGCGTACGCGGCTGTACGCATCAGGCCCAGCTTTCAAAGAGGCGGTATGGTCGAGGCATGCAACAGCACTCAGTCACTGTCTACACGGTTCCTACCTGAGGGACTGGCCGGACAGCGGTCGCTGTTCTTCAAGAACGTGGGGTAGTCGTTGAAGTGCGTGACTACGTCCGACACCCGCTTTCGAAAGCCGAGTTCAATGACCTGTTCGAGAAGCTGAGCAACTCGCCTTCAGACCTTGTGCGAGACCGGCATCAAGTTGAGACTTGGGAGGACGTTGTTGCCCATCTGATCAAGCACCCGAAGGCAATGCAACGACCCATCGTGGTTTTCGGAAAACAAGCTGTCCTTGCGCGACCAGCCCAGAAGGTGGAATCCCTCTTCGAGGCCTAAGCGGCTCCGAAGCCTCCCCCACCGGGAGTCTTGACGATCAACCGGTCACCCGGCTCAACTTCGAACGTGACCTTGCCCGGAAGCGGCTCAGCTGTTGACGCGCCAGCTTTCAGCAACACATCCTCTCCAACCGATCCCGCTCCGCCACCGTCAAGACCCCATGGTCCGACCACCCGCCGTTCGCCCATCAGCGAAACAGTGGCCGCCTCATCGAACCGAATCACTCGTTCAATTCCCTCCCCACCCTTCCAACGACCCTCTCCACCCGAACCAACCCTCAGCGAATATCGCTCAACAGCGAAGGGATAGTGGCGTTCGAGGGACTCGACCGGCGTGTTCTTTGTATTCGTCATCCCTGTTTGTATCCCCGATTGACCATCGCGGCCAGGCCGCGCACCCTGGCCCCCTGCGATGGTTTCGTAGTATGCAAAGCTTTCGTTGCCAATCAGCACATTGTTCATGGTGCCTTGGGACGCTGCGGGGACTTTGGTCGGAGCAGCCTGAGCCAAGGCTCCCAACACCACATCTGCAATGCGCTGGCTGGTCTCTACATTCCCGGCTGCCACGGCAACTCCGTCGGCAGCATCCACCAAGGAACCGGGCCTCGTGTTGATATGAATCGCCCGGTAACACCCGCCGTTGGCCGGAATCGAAGGATCGGTAGCAACGCGAACGGCGTAATACACAGACGACGTCGTGACGGCTCGCACAGCATTGATGTTGCCCTCAATCTGATCAGCCGTCTCGTTGAAATCTACAGAAAGATCGCTACCAGCAATCTCGAGAGATGCTCGGATCGGGATTAGGCCCGAGCGCCACTCCATTG
>CAXMSI010000095.1:3969-6554 GCA_964196085.1 uncultured Acidimicrobiia bacterium
CAAAAGTGCCATCCGGTAACTCAGCAATCGCTGCCCTCATGCGACGCTCCCCGTACCCAAGCAGGCCTTCGGCTATCCGATAGAAGTCTCCTACGCCCTCTTTGTCTATGAGATCATGCAGTCTCTTGGCGCCGACTTCATTAGCGCCTAGCTGACCTGACAGATCACCCATCCGTTCCTGTGGGGTCCTTGTTGCGGTGAGGAACGGCCCGAGAAACGACGGTTCCCACTCGCCTGATCGGACCGCCACCATCGGGGACACAACGTGCCCTTCCTGGACAAGCCGCGAGGCGTGAGCCGGCATTGATCCAGGGGCCTCTCCACCAACATCTGCATGATGAGCCCGGTTGGCTACCCAAGCCACCAGTGCTCCGTCGTGGATCACCGGCCGCAAGATGGTGAGGTCGTTGAGGTGAGTGCCGCCAGCGAACGGGTCATTCACGGCATATTGAGTCCCAGGCGCGAGGGCTGTCCCAAATACGTCGAGGATGGCTCGCACCGAGGCCGGCATTGAGCCAAGGTGCACCGGGATATGCTCAGCCTGGGCCAGCATCTGCCCGTCAGCCATGAAGACTGCGGCAGAGCAATCGGCTCGCTCCTTAATGTTCGGAGAATACGAGGCAGCTCGCAGGACAACACCCATCTCCTCAGCTATCGAGGCAAACTGGTTGCGCGCAACCTCAAGAGTGATTGGATCTACCACGATATCTCCAAGGATCCGTTCGAATGGACGGTGAGCCGGTCGCCAGGAGCCAATACGGTGGTCGACTCGCCTTCTTCCACAATCGCAGGACCAGAAACTACATCGCCCGGGGCTAGGGACCCGCGCTGAACAACAAGGGTCTCATGCCCTGCTCCGTCAAAAACGACTGACCGCTTGGATGAGTCCACGGGGGGTCCGGGTGAGAAACTGATCTGATCCCAAGTCAGCGTCGGGGAGCCGACTGCTGAGGCTCGAACAGTCACGAGTTCAATCGGATCGCCTGGTCGGGAAAATCCATTTCTAGTCATATGAGCATCGGCAAATCCCTGCTCCACCTCGGCCCACGAAGTATCGGGTGAGATGCCAATCGATGTTTCATGGGCCTGGCCAACGTATCGCACATCAGCAGTCGCACTCACGGCGTGAAGGTCGACCCCCATGGCGACAAGCCCCTCCACTGCCACGTCCGTGACAGCCTTAACGGGTCCCTCTAGGTTGTCGCCTTCGCTGAGGTGGACCGTGTGAGAAGCATCATTGCGAGGCGGGGCGAGCAATAAGCCAAAAGCGGAGAACACACCTGCCATTGGCGGCACAACAACTCCACGCATATCCAAGGCTCTAGCCAACTGGGTTGCGTGCAGCCCCCCTGCGCCACCGAAGGCGACGAGACGAGCCTCTCGCGGGTCTGCTCCCTCCTCGATAGACACGGCGCGGATGGCCCTCTCCATGTGGGCCTCTGCCACCCTCAATATCCCTTCTGCGGTGGCAACTGCATCTAGATCCAGCCCCTCCCCGAGGGCGCTCACCGCAGAGAAGGCGGCTTCCACATCAATGGCCACTTCTCCAGCCAGCAGTGCATCGGGCGCTATCCGACCTAGCACCACATTGGCATCCGTTACGGTGGGCTGCGAGCCGCCCTTTCGGTAACAGGCCGGACCAGGCGTGGCCCCGGCACTGTGCGGTCCTACACGAAGGGCCCCGCCAGGGTCAACCCAGGCGATAGACCCGCCGCCAGCCCCGACATTGTGAACCGCGACCCTTGGCATTAGGCACGGGTAGCCGGCGACTTCGCGATGGAATCGCACTTCGGGTTCTCCCGACTCAATCCGACAGACGTCTGTCGAGGTTCCGCCCATGTCGAACGCGACCACCCGGTCGTCGCCGAGGTCCCTCGCCAGAGCAGCGGTCGCAATCACACCACCGGCTGGGCCGCTCAGTAGAGCCGCTGCGGGCAGACTCGCTGACTTTTCCAGACTCATTAACCCGCCCGACGACCGCATCACGAGTACTTCCTCAGCGATGTTGGAATCTGCAACTCCAACCGCCAGATTGTCGAGGTAGGCCTTCATTGGGGGAGTCAGGTAGGCATTGAGAACAGTCGTGGATGTGCGTTCGAACTCCCGGAACTCTGGAACCATCTCAGACGAGAGGCTGATCGGCAGACCGAGCCCCGCTAGTTCTTCTCGGATCCTTTGCTCGGCAGCATCATCCACAAATGAGTACATCAAACACACAGCAACCGACACGAGACCTTTGCCAACTATCGCAGTCCTCAATGCGTCAAAGTTGGTCGATCCAACATCCGAAGAATTCACCCCGAACCGATGCTCAGCAGCCACCAGGGGAACCGGCCGGTCAGCAAAAGAGTCGTACAGCGAGGGCCGATCCTGCCGTCCAATCGCAATCACATCAAGGAATCCGTCGTTGGTTATCAGCGCGGTTGGTGCCCCCTTCCGTTCCAAGAGGGCATTGGTTGCAACGGTCGTTCCGTGGACGAGAGTCGAAACGCTGCCGCCGGCCAATACCTGGCGGCCGCCACTCAGCACCCCCACAGATTGGTCTGGGGTAGAAGCAGTCTTACCTACCACGAGACGCCGGCCAT
>CAXMSI010000096.1:0-6521 GCA_964196085.1 uncultured Acidimicrobiia bacterium
TGAAGAGACGAGTGCAGGGATAATGTCGCCTCCGATGTCTCGGCCTGACCGCTGTGACGCTGCATCGGCCTGAAGGATGTCCACGAGTACGTCGGTGGAAAAGATGTAGTTTCCCATGGACGCGAGGGCCTTGTCCGGCGCATCTGAAAGCCCAGGCGGGTCCGCTGGTTTCTCATGGAACGCTGTGATGAGGCTGGAGTCTGGCTGCTTCTCGATGACCCCGAAGTCCGATGCCTGTTCAAGGGGCGTACGTATGGCCGCGACGGTGACACCAGCCCCGGTATCGATGTGGTGTTCAAGCATCTGATTGGGGTCCATGCGGTAGATGTGGTCTGCACCGAACACGAACATGTATTTCGGTTTCTCATCGCGTACGAGGTTCAGGTTCTGGAAGAGCGCATCGGCAGAACCGGCGAACCACTGCGGTCCAAGACGCATCTGCGCGGGGACGGTGGTCACATAGTTGCCCATCAGTGTCGACATCCGCCATGTCCTTGAGATGTGCACATCGAGGCTGTGGCTCTTGTACTGGGTGAGCACAACAATCTTGCGGAACCCGCCATTGGCGAGATTGGACAGGGCAAAGTCAATGAGTCGATAGTGTCCGCCGAAAGGGACAGCCGGTTTTGCTCTCAACGAAGTCAGAGGCTGCAGGCGGTTCCCTTGGCCGCCGGCCAGAACCATGGAAAGTGTGCGTCGCCTTGGCTGTGATGGGGTCATGCTCTGATTGTCGCACATTCTCAGAATCACGGTGGGAATGCAGGCGTACAACATTGCTAGATTCGGTCTATGACATTTCGACCCATTACAGATGAAGACCGTTGGGCGTTCAACAACGGTGACCACACCGCTGCCTACGACGTACTCGGAGCGCACATCGACGCCGACGGGGTGGTATTCCGAGTCTGGGCACCCGATGCGTCGGCAGTTGAAGTGGTTGGGGACTTCGACGGGTGGACTGGTGGTAATCCGCTGGGGCCCTCAGATGCTGGAATTTGGGAGGGTCGAGTACCCCAAATCGGCAAAGGAGTGCGCTACAAATATCGGATTACGGGGGCTGATGGCCGCACCGTCGACAAAGCAGATCCCTATGCAGTGCGTTCCGAAGAACCACCTCTCACCGCCTCGATTGTCTGGGACTTGGCCTACGAATGGAGCGACGGCGGCTGGATGGAGTATCGGGAATCCAGGAACTCGCTCAAGGAACCTATCTCAATCTACGAGGTGCACTTAGGTTCGTGGCGTTACGAGCCGGGTGGGTACCGAGCGCTCGCACAGCAGCTTGTGGAGTACGTCACGAAGCTTGGGTTCACCCACGTGGAGTTGTTGCCCGTAATGGAGCATCCGTTCTACGGTTCGTGGGGGTACCAATCGACGGGCTACTTTGCCGCCTCTGCCCGTTATGGGTCCCCGCAGGATCTGATGTTCTTGGTTGACCTGCTCCATCAGCATGACATCGGAGTGATTTTTGACTGGGTTCCGTCTCACTTCCCACGTGATGAATTCGCATTGTCAATGTTTGACGGCACTCATCTGTATGAACACCCAGATGTGAAACGGGGTTATCACCCCGACTGGGACAGCCTGATTTTCAACTACGGACGCAACGAGGTGAAGAGTTTCTTGATTTCGTCGGCCCACTTCTGGCTCGATAAGTACCACGCTGACGGTATTCGAGTCGATGCCGTGGCCTCGATGTTGTATCTCGACTACTCCCGTAACGACGGGGAGTGGGAGTCCAACATGCACGGTGGAAACGAGAACCTTGAGGCAGCTGCCTTTCTCCGGCAACTCAACACGACGGCGTATGGTCGGTTTCAGGGGATCCAAATGTTCGCCGAGGAATCAACGGCCTTTCCAAATGTGACCCTGCCCGTTGATCATGGCGGTCTGGGGTTTGGCGAGAAGTGGGACATGGGTTGGATGAACGACACTCTCGAGTACGTGAAGCGAGACCCGATCTATCGGAGTCATCATCACGGGGAACTTACTTTCCGTAACAACTATGCGTTCAGTGAGAACTTTACGTTGCCGCTCTCACACGATGAGGTCGTACATGGCAAGGGCTCGTTACTCGACAAGATGCCTGGAGATCTGTGGCAGAAGTTCGCCGGATTGCGGCTTTTGTTCGGGTACCAATACGCTACGTCTGGCAAAAAGCTCAGGTTCATGGGAGGTGAGTTGGGTGTGGCCGGAGACTGGAATCACGAGACCGAACTCGACTGGAGTGTGCTGCAGAACCCCGAGAACCAAGGCATCAACGACTGGGTCGCGGCGATCAACCGCCTTTACCGGTCTAACCCAGCCCTCCACGAGCTGGATCACGACCCAGAAGGCAGTACGTGGGTTGTTGGCGAGGACAGTGCCAACAGCGTGTATGCCTTTACCCGGAACAGTACGGCAGGGGAGTCGGTGTTGGTTGTGTGCAACTTCACCGCCCAAGCCGTCGAGTCTTACCGTGTTGGCGTAGCTGATGCGGGGCCTTGGACTGAAGTGCTCAACAGCGACGATATCTCGTTCGGTGGCAGCGGTGTGATCAACAAGAATGAACTAGCGGCCGATGGTCCACCAGCACACGGATACAACCAGTCGCTCTCGCTCCGCCTCCCACCGCTGGCAATTACCTTCCTGACGTTCGACAAGTAGAACCAAACGTCAGAACCCGCCTCAAGGGCGGGTTCCAGGTACCGATTCCGTGGTTTTGAACGAACCGGCGTAGGAGTCATTGTACTCGATCTGAAATTCAATGGGTTGACCTACGACGTAAGATCCTCAAGCCTTGGTTCCCTATTTCTCAGAACTGACGACTTGTGCGGCACCGCAGAATCCTTCCACTGAGTCGCTGGCAACCACCTCCACTGAGGATTCATTGCCGATGTCCACTGCTGTTAAGGACCTCGTGAACGGTTGCTCGTCAACGTGAGGGTGCGTGAGCTCCCGGG
Source organism: uncultured Acidimicrobiia bacterium (assembly GCA_964196085.1). GTDB lineage: Bacteria > Actinomycetota > Acidimicrobiia > Spongiisociales > JAENVV01 > CAXMPE01. The sequence goes on from CAXMSI010000096.1 coordinate 2,943, forward strand.
TACCTAGGACTTCACCGGTCGAGGATCGTACCTCGAAAGAATCTGCGTACTTGTCCCAGCCTTGGTCGGGGGACCGGATGGTGACTGCAAAGTCGTAGATGTTGTCGCCGACTTGGGTCGCTTGGACATCGATCACATCGGCGCAAACGGATGGGTTAATCGCCCCTGTGCTCGGTTCGAGGTCCGCGCATGCCGAGGTCAGTGTCAAGAGCAGAACCAGTCCTGCTCTGAGATTCACAGGCTGGTGATTTCCTCTATCGCCTGACCGATGATGCTGACACCCTTGCCTAGAGTTTCCTCGTCATTGGTGACGTAGCTGAGCCGCATTGTGTTGGTCCCTGCACCGTGTTTTGTGTAGAAGAACTTGCCCGGCACGAAGGCTGCCCCCATCTCTATGGCACGGTGATAAAGGGCAACGACGTCGAATTCGTTGGGCGTCTTCACCCAAACAAACATGCCTCCGTCAGGCCGGCTCCAGGTGAAGCTGGGTGGGAAGTCTTCTTCCATGCTGCGGAGCAGAGCTTCCTGGCGTGGGCGGTAGATATCGATGATCTTGGGGATCTGTTGCTCAAGGTATCCACCAGCAAGATACTCAGCAGCAATAGCTTGGCTGAAGGAACTGGTGTGAAGGTCGGTGCCCTGTTTGGCCAGTACGAGCCAATGTCGGATTGGCTCGGGTGCAACTAGGAAGCCGAGTCTGAGACCAGGCGACAGGATCTTGGACATCGTGGAGCAGTAGATGGTGTTGTCGGGAGCGAGTGTCTTGATGGGCGGCACCGGCGCGCCCCGGAAGCGAAGCGCCGAGTATGGATCATCTTCAAACAGCAGAGCACCGTGTCTTACAAGAATTGCCGCAATCTGGTGGCGACGCTCAAGCGAAAGCGTTCGCCCAGTGGGATTCTGGAATGTGGGTACGAGATAGACCAGTTTGATATCGTGATTAGTGAGGACGGCATCGAGTGAGGCTGGGATTGCCCCAAGCTCATCGGTTTCGATTTCGACATACTCGGGCTCGTATGGGCTGAACGATTGGAGGGCACCGAGGTAAGTCGGTGCCTCGACAGCCACCTTGTCACCCTTGCTCAGGAGAATCTTGCCAATGCCGTCGAGAGCACCTTGCGAGCCAGAGGCAATGATGATCTCGTCGGCTGTGGTCTCGATGCCACGGCCCCCTAACAAAGTTACGAGCTGTTCTCGGAAGGGGATGAAGCCTTCGGTGAGGTCGTACTGCAATGCAGCCGTGCCGTACTTGGAGAGCGCCGATTCGACCAGTTCAGGGAACAACTCGATGGGGAAGCTCTTGGCGGCCGGCAAGCCGCCGGCCATCGAGATCATTCCTGGCTGGCCCACTACCTTGAGGATTTCTCGAATTGCCGAGGCATCCATGTTTGAGGTGCGGTTGGCTAGCAACGACTCGAAGCCGAGGTCTTGGCTCATGGGAGGTATGCGGAGATCTGCTCGACGATGGCTTCAGGTGTGAAACCGAATTCTTCGGCGAGCCTTTCGGCTGGAGCGGACTTGCCAAAGTGGTCGATCCCAATGATGAATCCGGTGTCGCCAACCCAGCGTTCCCAACCGAAACTAGTGCCGGCCTCAATAGCTACTCGTGGAGCACTGCCAAGGACTTCAGTTCGGTACTCGGCTGGCTGCTCGGCGAAGAGCTCCCACGAAGGCATCGAAACGACCTTTGCTGAGACGTCCGTTTCAGCGAGGAGATCGGCTGCGCCTAATGCTGCTGATACCTCAGACCCAGTGGCAATCAACGTGATGTCCGAGCCATCTCGTAGGACGTAGGCCCCCCTTGCTACGCCACCCTTTGATCGTTCTAGGACTGGGAGGTTTTGGCGGGTCAGGAGCAGGGTGGTTGGGCCGTCGTTGCGATTGAGTGCAAGCTCCCACGCTTCAATGGTTTCTGTTGCGTCGGCTGGTCTGAGGGTCACCATGTTGGGGATGACTCGCATGGCTGCGAGTTGCTCAATGGGCTGATGAGTGGGGCCGTCTTCGCCGACAGCGTAGGAATCGTGGGTGAACACCCAAATAGACGGAAGGCCCATGAGTGCTGAAAGCCGGATGGCGCCACGCATGTAATCTGAGAACACAAAGAACGTTGAACCGTACCCCCGGAGACCGCCGTGAACGGTAATGCCGTTGACGATGCCACCCATGGCGTGCTCACGGATCCCGAAGTAGATGTTCCGTCCTTCAGGGCTATCGGAGGAGAAGCCAGGTGATGTGGAAATGACTGTCTTCGTGGAAGCAATAAGGTCAGCTGACCCGCCGATGAATCCCGGAACTTTGTCCGCGATCTGGTCGAACAGCTTGCCTGAGGCTGAACGAGTTGCAATTGGAGCATCGAACCCAGGGTCATCGAGGGCTATTGAAACAGGCGAGTGGTAAGCCTCCCACTTGGCTGCCAACGATGGGTCGGCTGCGAAAGCCGCCGCGCGTTGGGTGTCCCACTCCTCGCGGGCAGCGGTGCCGCTGGCCATAGCGTCAGAGAAAAAGGAATAAACCTCGGCCGGAATCTCGAACGGAGCGTGTTCCCATCCAAGTGCTTCTTTGGTAAGGACGATTTCGTCGGCCCCAAGAGGTGACCCGTGGACATTGGAGGTGTCGACTTTGTTGGGCGACCCGTAGCCAATGTGTGTTTGGGCCACAATAAGAGAAGGCCGGTCAGAGATCGACTTCGCCTCGGTGAGGGCTGCCTCAATGGCATTGTGGTCGTGTCCGTCGATGGTGGTGGTATGCCATCCCATGGCTGCATACTTGGCGGCCGTATCGTCGGTAAATGTCACTTCAGTCGACCCGTCGATGGAGATCTTGTTTGAGTCGTACAGGTAGATGAGCTTGCCTAGGCCCAGATGTCCAGCGAGAGAACCAGCCTCTTGGGAGACGCCTTCCATGAGATCACCATCTGAAACGAACGCGTACGTGGTGTGGTTGACCAGGTCTCCGAAGACGCTGTTGAGGTGCCGCTCGGCAATGGCCATTCCAACGCCGTTGGAAAATCCAGCGCCAAGTGGTCCAGTGGTGACTTCAATGCCCAAATCGTGGTTGACCTCAGGGTGACCAGCGGTGTGCGACCCCCACTGACGGAAAGTGGCCAACTCGGCCATAGGGAGTGGGAATCCTGAAAGATGCAGGAGGGAGTACATGAGCATCGAGGCATGTCCATTGGACAGGACGAAGCGGTCTCGGTTGACCCAGTTCGGCTGCGTGGGGTCTACCTGGAGAAATTTGCTCCAAAGGACAACCGCCATATCTGCCATCCCCATGGGCGCGCCGGGGTGGCCTGAATTGGACTTTTGAATGGAGTCCATGGCGAGGGCTCGAATGGCGTTGGCGGCGAGGTGAGCTGAAGACATGAGGGCTCCGGGGGAACGACGAGGTGCGTGTCTAGCCATAGTAACCGCCCCAGCTCATGTTGGATCGAGGAGAAAGGGCTAGGAATTAGAAGCTAGGAGCTTTACACACACCGAAGGGCGCCCTTGGGCGCCCTTCTTGAGTTGCTCCCTGTTTCCTGGGAGAGAAATGGTTCTGCGGGAGCAGGTGGTGTTATTCCGATAGGTGCTTGGTGTG
>CAXMSI010000097.1:0-473 GCA_964196085.1 uncultured Acidimicrobiia bacterium
TTCCTACCTCGTCTGAGCTCAAATCTCTTCAACCTATGGCTCCGCATGAGGAGAGTGGAATTCCGGGCCTTCGTCCACCCGGTAGACCAGATGTTGTCACTGATGGAGACCAACGGGTTCACGAAGACGTTCGATACCCACAGCCTGCACTGGCGGGGCGTGGTCTTCGAAAAGTAGCTCCAGAGTTTGTCGCTCCGGCGCTCCTATACCGGGATGGTCTGCTCAAACCGGTACGCACCCGGGAACCAGTTGGTCAGTTTGAATGCCATCTCTCTTGCAACAATGTCGTCAATGATCGATTCGTTGATGCGCCCAGCGCTGTCTGCCACCTTGTCCAGCGGGGCCTCGACAGCTACTGGCAGACCTTCAGACAGGTCACACACCTCCTTGGCTCGTGCCGAGAGGTCAGCAGTGCCAATCATGCGGGCTTTGGCGATGATGTCCTGCTTTTGGAATCCGAGCAACGGCCGCAG
>CAXMSI010000097.1:483-6485 GCA_964196085.1 uncultured Acidimicrobiia bacterium
TCGATAGCTCGCAAATGGGTGAGGGTCTGGCTCGAAACTTGTCCAAGAGCATCGCCAGTGACTAAGGCGCCAATGCTATGCGAATCTGCGATTCGCTCAGCGGTCTTGGCCATGAGGACCTTGAGAGTCACTTGACGCATTCGCGGCTCGACGTTGAATTGAATACTTTCCTTGACCGGCTGGAAGTCAATGAGGTGGACCCGAGGCGACGTGCCGTAGCCCCAACGGCTGTGCAGAGTGTCTGCAACAGCAATGGCGTGATCAGACTGGGCGCAGTCAAGCGTAAAGTGAACGAAGTGGACCGGGCAGCCACGGCTCATCATCATCCAGGCAGCAACAACCGAATCAAAGCCGCCCGAGAGAAGACTCAACACTGGCTCTTGCGTCCCAAGGGGTAACCCTTTTGGCCCGTCAACCGACGATCTGGTAATCCAGCCTTTGTCACCGTGAACAAGGATCCTGACCCAATTGTCTGGCGTGCGAAGGTTCACAGTGTTGGTCTCAGTCTTCAACGCAGAACCGATGATGCGCTCTGCCTCTTGAGCCTTCCAGTCGTGTGTCCCCACTCTCTTGACTCTCACCCCATAGGAACCCGTCGCAACTTCATCACCCCACAGCTCAACGGCTGCACCTGCCAAAGAAGTCGGATCAACAGTGTCTATCTCTTCGATGTGGTTGGCGCGCGCGACACCAAACACTCTTGCCACCGACGCCATGGTCTCGGGGGTGGCTTCGGTCTCGATCACCAGCCGGTTGCCGGTCAGCCGGCGGACGCGATCAGTACCCACCCCGGCTGCGAGCGCAACGCTTGGCGAAATTTTCCTTATGAACCGCTTCTGAGTACGGCTCGACTTGAGATGGATCTCTCCAGAAAGAGTGGCGGTAAACACCAGAGCCTCCGAACGGGATGGATGGACTGAATCAGCCTCGGGCTTGTGACATTCTAGCGATCCCGAGAGCCTGCCTGCGAGGGTGAAATCTTTCACAACTCAATTCACAGGTTCGCCTAAAGAAACAGGCCCAAAAGGTCGATAGCCCGGTAGGTCCCAATTGAGGACCAATGAACACGTCCATATTCAGTCGAACAACTCGGGGAGGGTGTAGTGCATCCGAGAGGTGCGTTCCATCAATTGAAAACACGGCTGAATAGCCGAATGAGCAGCGACGAAGGCTTCGGCCTCATCGAGGCTGTTGTCGCGCTTGTCATCATCTTCGGTCTCGTACTTACCCTCATGACAACACTCGATGCATCTTCGAGAGTTATCGTGTCGACCCGCCAACAGTCTGCAGCCAACTCACTCGCCATCGAACTCATCGAACGCTCACAAGCTCTTGAGTGGCAAAACATGGGCCTTGCGTCTTCGGTAAATGGCGCAGCGTGTCCAACAGAGGTTGGCTGCTTCATCCCCGACTTCCCCGGCCGGCTTGTCTCTGAGACTGCTGGCTACACATTCGACGGCGAACCAATGGTTTTTGCTACTGGCGACACCTTCCGACCATTCCTCGACTTTCACGCCGTTCTCGACCGCGACGGGACTGACTTCCACCGTTACATCTTCATTACAGGTGTCGACGACGACTCAGATGGAAGCGAAGACTTCCGTCGCCTCACAGCCGTCGTTCGTTGGGAAACGTCCCCCGGTTTCCCCAACGAAGTAGTTCAAACAACACTGGTATCGCCGTTTGTTGAACCGGACCAGCCCCTCATGCGAAGCGACATCGGCTGGGAAGCTGGAACTCTCGGACTCGATGCTCGAACCGCTCCCCTCGTCTATGACCCTGACACAACCGTAACTGGCGACGAAATCACCATTGCAGCTGGAGCTGCCGGAGCCTTCTCCAATGATGAGGTTTATAACCTCTCACTGGTCCTCCCGCGGATGAACTCGATTTCGGTCGCAGACTACATATCGCGAGCCATTGGCCGAACCGAATCAACGTCTATTGCCTCAGGACGCTTCGCCGCCGGCGACGCTATTCTCAACACACTCGATGACGCGTTCGTTGCCCTCAGCCCCAGTGCCGTCTCAGAGCTTGCCGATGACGACACCCTAAACGCCGCTCCATTCACCAACGGGCCTTCCATTGCCACCCTCCCGGGGACGAGATTCATTTCCCCCACCGGGGTAACGGTTGCTGAGGTCGATAGTGGCAATGTTGTGGCTCTCGGCCCCCAGGCCTACCTGTCGGCAGGATGGGTCCTTGACGTAGTCCACGACGACATTCCCGCAATTCCTGAGAAGCTTCCCTACGCCAGCACAGCCTTCCTCACAACCGACCATTTGTTTGTTGGCGGCGGCCATGCCGACCAAGCCTTCACCTTCTACCAGAGGAACGGCCGAGTCTCAGCCCAGGGCATCGGCGACCGAGACAATGACACTGTCTTGGGAACCCGCGACACATACGCTTCCGGCGCAGTCACTAGCGGGGCAATCCAGCTCTTCCACGATACCGTACTGTCTAAGACGTTCGCTGACTTCGACGGGTGGGCTGTCGTAGAAGGACGGCCCGTCGGTCGACTGAACGACTGGGCCTTCAACGTCCAAGCCGTCGGAGCGGGACAATCCCCCTTCGCAGCTGCAACCAGCGCTGGCGGACTACGTCTCAAAATCTGGGACGTGGCCACTTCTAGCTACGCCGCAGTGGGAATCCTCGATCTGACCTCACTCGGTAGCTGCGGCGCTCCCATCTTTTCCTCTCCTACTGCTGTCCAGCAGGTTGAAGTGCCGAGCCCTGCTGACATGAAAACAGTGTATGGATACGACACACTCCGCTACACCGTTCAAGTCGAGCTTGACCTTCGGAGTTTCTGTGAGACCAAGTCACTGAACACGTTTGGCGATGTTGCTGAGCACACGTGGCAGACCTCTGGGCCAGTCGTTTCGGGGACAGTCAACTATGTCGTCGAAGGCAAATCGAGTACGGGTACCTATGCGGCCTTCATTGACCTACAGGCAACCATTGCCTTGGACCAACTCATCGTCACATCCGTCTACATCGATCCGGACGCCAGCTAATGAACGCACTACGCAAACAACTTCACACTCTCCACGCCGACGATACGGGTCTCACCCTTGTTGAGGTGCTGGTCACAACGTTCCTGCTGTCAATCATCAGCGTGGTCTTTTCTGGTGTGATGAGTTCGACAATGAACGCCACAATCAACATCGACGGCGCTGCACGCTCCAATGACGATGTCCGAATCGCTATTTCCCAGCTTGACCGAGACATTCGCTCCGCAGAACAAGTCTGTGAACCAGTCAATGGAAATTCCAGTGATCGCCTCGAAATCCACATGCAGACTGCTTCAGGGGTGCAAGAGATCGTGTACGAATACAACCTCGACAAAGACGACGATGGGATTGCCGACGCTGACCTCGTCGCCGAGCTAATCCGCACAGTCGACGGTGCCGCTGAACGAATAGTCATTGACTCCGTGATCAACCCCTGGGTATCAACGCAAGGGCCCGTGCAGCCCATGTTCATTTCCCAGGCAGCCGGTGATGAGCCTGGAGCACCGTCATTTGGCAAGGTAATTGCAGTCAATCTCTGGGTGGACGCAAACCCCCGAGACGATATTTCTCCAAAACTAGAAACGACCGAGATTTCGGGTCGCAACATCTGGAATCCCAACTCGAACTGCTAGGAAGCTCATGATCACGCGATTCCAAAAACTGCAACAGTCAGATACCGGAGTGGGCCTCGTCATGGCCCTTATCGTCTCGTTCATCGTGTTCTCCCTTGGGGCAGTGTGGGTCTCAACTTCAACCCATGAACTCGACCAAGTCACTCACAACCTTCACCGAACTGAAGCCTTCAACGCAGCCGAGGCCGGCGCCCGAAGGGCCATGGCAGAACTCCAGAACAACAATGATGCAGACGGCTGGTTCGAGTCGGATGGAACAGCGCTGCTCGCCAGTGACGGTGTCCGTATCCAGGCAAAAGGTCACGGCATACTTTGGCTCGGCTATGACCCGAGCGTCGGAGCAGAACAATGCCCCGCAGTGGCACTTGTTTCTGGCCCAGACCAACTCGGCCAGTATGTTGTGCGCGTCGAGCGTCTCGATGCTGTCGACGAGGGTCTTGAGTACCGAATCGAATCGTGGGGTTGGGGCCCAAGCCAGGGCAGCCGTCAGTCAAGCCTCCGCAAAGTGGAAATTGACGTGCTTCTTCGGCCTTTGGACAAGTTCGCAAAGGCCCTCTTTGCCGCTAAGTCAATGATCGGTACCAACCGCAAGGAGATCTACGGCGACGTCTACGCAGGCGAGTCCGTGGTCCTTTCCAACTTCACACGGCTCTATCCCAACGATGAGGGTGAAACCGGGATTGGCCAGTTCGAAGTCTTCGGTGACCTAACTATCAACGCTGGATCGAACGTGGAGTTCGGCGGCCTCGTTCGGACCCAGGGAGCAATCGTCGACGACGCAATAGGAACTAGCTTCAGCGGTGCCGACATCCTGAACAGCACCCCAACGGGAGCGGTGGGAACATTCTCGACGGTCAACGACTTCCGGAAGGCCAGTACCACTGACACGATCCGATATGGGGGAACTCTCGCCCCAGGATGGAAGGTTACCCCCGCTACTTCGGTGATTCCCGTAACGAGCCTCATCGATGTACCTGAGATTCCGCTGCCGACTTTCGAGTACGACCCCGCGGACTACCCAACACTCACCAAGACCGACTGGGGCACCAACGTTGCAGGTTTCGAGGCGTTCTTCAATACCAACAGGGCCAACCTGTCGGGGGTTCATGTTGTTGACTTGTCTGGCGGATCCATCTCCGTAGATTTCAGTAATACTCGGTTCACTGGAAACTTCTTCCTTGTCATCCAAGACGGAGATTTCAACGTCACGGGCTTCACCAAGGGACTTTCGGGTGCCCCAGAGGCACCAGTCACGGTCGGCTTGGTGCTCGATGACACCCGTGTTCCCGGAACCGCCAATGCGGTCGATGACATCCCAGACATCGACCGATACACGTTATCAATGTCTAGCGGTATTGACTCGATTCCAGGAGTCGTCCATCACCTGATTTTCTCAGAGGGTTTCCTCGACGTTCGAAACCAGGTGACCTTCTATGGAACGGTTTATGGAAACGATGACATCTCTGGCAACCGACTCGAGGTCCATTTCCGACAGCCAGCCGATGAACTCGCAGCGGGATTTGAGTTCATCGTCCCTGACTCGACTCGGTTCGTTGCTCAACCAATGCTGTGGCGAGAGCTAACCCAGAACGAAGGCACGCCGTTGCCAGCAACATGTTCGTAGCCATCTAGAGATCACTCCAAAAGAAGCCCCACCTGTAGGTGGGGCTTCTTTTGGATGACGCTCGGCGAACGGGAAATTGGCGCTGAACGTCCGGCCTCACAGTTTCTGTCGCCCACAGGGCGAGTCAGGACGACATCCTCAGTTCCCCCACCAGACAAAGCCCACAAAACCTGGGATTGGATAGCAGCCTTAACCAAGCCCCTCGGGCACCACATAGTCTGGATCAAAGACCTTCGCGACGCCTCGTCCATAAGCTCCAAGGGCTTCTCCCACGCCACCGTAGAAGGTTGGATAGGCGTAGATCATGCTCCTAACCTTCTGAAGCGGCACCTCTGCATGTACTGCAAGGCTCAGCAGACCCAGCACCTCACCACCGTGGGGTCCCATCGCAGTTGCTCCAACCAAGACGCCGCGGGTCTTGTCCCCAATCAGTTTGATCAGTCCGTCGTTGCCCGGTCCGTGGAGCCAACCGCGGAAGGTGGCCCCAAGGTATTTGACGGTAGCCGCCACGTCTATGCCTGCTTGCTGGGCCTCGGCTTCGGTCATGCCCACTGACGCTACCTCTGGATCGGTGAAGGTCACTCGAGGAAGCGTGCTGTAGTCGGCCGGGGGGAGTTCCTCCCCAAGAATGTCTGCGGCAACCACCGTCCCTTGGTACACCGCAATGTGAGTGAACATTGCCTGTCCGGAAATATCTCCCATGGCCCATAAACCGTCTCCGGCCCGAAGCCG
>CAXMSI010000098.1:0-257 GCA_964196085.1 uncultured Acidimicrobiia bacterium
TTTCGGGAGACCCTTTCGCCGCGACGCAAGGCCCCGACATCTACCTCTTCGATGCCTCCTTCTCTCGTGAGCTCAGCCCGGCATTCTCTCTGAGGCGAGCGATAATCCACGAACTTGTACACGTTGAGCAATTCGCTTCACTTGATCCTCTCCATGTTGGGAGCCTCCTGACCGGCGAGGAAGACCAGGTGCGACTCTCAAAGTCAGCCCTGATATCAGCCTTTGCCAAGACCACGGGCTGGGAAGAGTCGAACGGA
>CAXMSI010000098.1:267-6052 GCA_964196085.1 uncultured Acidimicrobiia bacterium
GTGGGTGCTCAACGGCCCAGCGGCGAGCGCCTACGGCGCCACAAGCCCCACTGAGGACATGGCTGAGTCGGTGGCGAAGGCGTTCGCAGGCGAGGTGGATCAACTGCCTGACGGCCACCGCCGAGCGGTGACCAACTGGTTGGGAGTCAGCGAGGCTGATCTCTCAGACGGAGTGCCATGGGTTCCTGCTGATGCAGAAGAAGTGGCGATCGAGCCTGACCTCTTTGACACGGCTGCAGTCCTACGGATGGCTGGAACGCGCCGGTACGACATCATTTCATTCACTCTTCCCGCAAGCTCCGATGACGCTGGGGCCGTGGCAGCAGACGTCGAAGGTGCGCTTCGCGACAACGGATTCTCTGGCGAACTCCTACTCGCCAACGACGAAGCCATCCTCCGCTATGAAGGACAGTTCCTTCTGCGAGACGGAACCATCGTGTGGACGGAGATCCGAGACTTTCGCGAAGCTCCCGGCTTCTCCAACGGGCCCGGAGTCCCGGTCTTGATTTACGTCATAGTTTGGGGCTAGCAACGATCAAACACCGACTCCGACGCTCAGATCCAATCAGAGAATAAGAGTGATGTTGAAAGCGTTGACCAACATATGACAGACTCCCCCAACTACGCTCGCTCGGCTTGGTCCATGTTTAGGTCACTTAAGGTGCCGCAGCCCAACCCGACAGGATCGGGGTCCGTCGATCACACTGCGTTCACTCCTGTTCTCGAACAGTTGAAAGCGGGCGGCCTGCGTGGCCTTTCCAAGCAACACTCAGCCATTGCCAACTACCTCACCCACCTTGAAGAAGTAGATCCTGATGCGCTATCCGAGGCCGAGGCTCTTGCGTTCTGGATAAACCTCTACAACGCCACCTCGCTACAACTGGTCGCTGAAGCTTCTGGCGCTGCGTTGACCTCAGTGCTCCGGACACCGGGTGTCTTCCACGGCAAGCGAGTCACCGTTGCTGGTGAACATCTGTCGCTGGATGGAATCGAGCACGGCAAGGTTCGGCGCTTCAAGGAACCCCGCATTCACGCGGCCTTAGTTTGCGGGTCCGTTTCTTGCCCGACCCTCCGCTCGGAACCGTTTGAGGGCCCGAACCTAGACCAACAACTCGGGCACCAGATGCGGGTGTTCCTGGGCACTGGTGGAGCCCAGGTGTCAGAAAGTGGGGACGTTGTCACCTTATCGAAGGTATTTCAATTGTACGGTGGCGAGTTCGCCCATCCCGAAGCCATGCCTACGCTCAAACAAGTCAAAAAGTGGGAGATTCTGGCAGCCGTCAAGCAATGGATGGATCCGAAGGATGTCCAACGAATGGCCGCACGTCCATCCATCGAGTTTCAAGAATACGACTGGTCCCTCTCCTGCGAAGTCCGTTGATCGCACCAACCTCGGCTTGCCTGACTATTGGCCGTTGGTAGAGAAGTGCTGGTAGTCCTTCTTGTTCTCCCACGTCCCACCCCATATCCACCCAACTCCCCTGAATGCGGTCACAACCGGGCCATCCTCGACAATCATCCCTGGCGAATTCAGCGTCCGATCTAGATAGGTTCTACCCCCGGGCGGGTGGACGCTTTCGCCGACCACGTAAGGGTTCACCAGAGGGTTGATATCAACCGCGGTTCCATAGGCGTGCTGAGACCAAATATTGGTGCCAGCAACCGCTCGACAATTGAAGGCGGACGTATTGTTAGCAGCCATCGAATCGTCGTCGCTCCCCTCAAACATCTCGATGGGATCCATCCGTTCAATTGGGTAGCCCATGGCGAAAAGCATCCGAAAGACAGACGTAAGATCGTCAACGGCATCTGCATGAACAACCAAGAACCCCTGCTCCGCCGTCCCATCAAAAGTTCGATGGGAGACCGAGATACGTCTCAAATCCTTTACGGACACGGGACAGCTCTCGTGCCAAGAGGCTCCCAACTCATCAGCGGTGACTGCAGAACTGGACGCTTCAAACACATGATTCGCCCCAGCCAGAGGCGTAGTTGTCGTCGAAGTTGTGGTGCTGAGAGTCGGGGGAACCGAAGCTACCAGCGTTACCTCCGGCGTAGTCGAAGCTGGAATGGCACAAGCCCCAAGCGCCAACGCAACTAGGGTCCACCTACCCACAGAATGCAGGGTCTGGACCCTCCACTTTGAAGAACACAAACTCCATGTGCTTCGTAACAACTTCTCTGGTCCAGGCTGCAATCAACTTGGAACTCCGCACAACGGTGTGCTCGGTGTACTCAACAAACCAGGCTCCTCGGAAGCAGCCATCGTCAGTTCGTCCGGGAACGATACCCTCGTAGACGCCCTCTTCAGCAAGAGCTTCAGTGATCTCGAACCGTTGGCTGCCAAGCGCTCGGATTACATCTTTGTGGCGCATCACTCCAACCACGTCATCAGTCGTGTCGCCGAAGGTCCAACCCTGAAGAGAGGATTCCAGCGGCTCACTTACCGACAACTCACCATCGTTGGACCACACGGCAGGGCCAGCCACCACGCTGAGGGTGATGAGCACCATCGCAGCAAAGATAGACAAGCCCACCTTGCGAACAGACGGGCGTGGAGTGTCTTCCATTACATGCGTTCAATCATGGCTGACGCGAACTCAGAGCACTTCACTTCTGTCGGATTGTCCATTAGGCGAGCGAAGTCATAGGTAACAATCTGTTCGTCAATGGCGGCCTCGAGTCCCTTCACGATGAGGTCAGCGGCCTCATCCCAGCCCATGTATCGGAACATCATCTCACCTGAGAGGATCACCGAGCCAGGGTTGACTTTGTCCATACCTGTGTACTTAGGGGCTGTTCCATGCGTGGCCTCAAACACCGAGACACCAGTCTCGTAGTTGATGTTGCCACCTGGAGCGATGCCAATGCCTCCCACCTGGGCAGCCAACGCGTCAGACAAGTAATCCCCATTGAGGTTCATGGTTGCCAACACATCGTAGGAAGCAGGTCTCGTGAGAATCTGCTGCAGCATTGCATCAGCAATTACATCCTGCACCAACAACTTGTCGCCAGGGTCGCCGCCACAGTCTTCCCAAGCCACAGCCACGTCGGAAAACTCTTCCCGAACCACCTCATAGCCCCAATTTCGGAAGGCACCTTCGGTGAATTTCATGATGTTGCCTTTGTGAACAAGCGTGACGCTCTTGCGGTTGTTCTCAAGGGCGTAGTTGATAGCAGCTCGGACAAGGCGCTTAGAACCTGTAACCGAGGTTGGTTTGATACCAATTCCCGAGTCTTCACGAATGTCCCACCCGTACTCGTCAGCAAGGAAGGTGAGAAGCTTCTTGACGCCCTCTGAGCCTTCCTCGAGTTCTTTCCCAGCGTAAACATCTTCGGTGTTTTCTCGGAAGATCACCATGTCGACAAGCTCCGGGTGCTTGACGGGCGACGGAACACCGTCGTACCACCGCACTGGTCGGAGGCAGACAAAGAGGTCAAGGATTTGGCGAAGCGCCACGTTCAGAGAACGAATGCCTCCACCAATTGGGGTAGTCAGTGGGCCCTTGATACCAACAAGATACTCACGGAAGGCCTCGACAGTTGCATCGGGCAACCATTCCCCGGTCGCATCGAAGGCCTTCTGCCCAGCAAGTACTTCGAGCCACTCAATCCTGCGATCTCCGCCATATGCCTTCTCAACGGCCGAGTCGAGAACCCGGACTGCGGCGGCCCAGATGTCAGGTCCGATGCCATCGCCTTCGATGAAAGGAAGAATTGGATCATTTGGAACGTCGAGGCCGTTTTCGCCCATCGTAATTGCGGTGCCCATGGCATCTCCTAGCGCGTCAAGAATCAACTCTCATTATGTCAGGGTTGCGGCCTAATGGGCTTAGAGCGCCAAGCGCCATGGGTACCTCGACTGGGCGTGCGCTGCCACCAGTCCAGGTAAAGTTTTCAGCTCCTTGAGGCGCGCACCTCTGCTGCAGTCACCGTGTTACTCATGAGCATCGCGACCGTCATCGGGCCTACACCTTTGGGTACTGGCGTGATGGCTCCTGCCACCTTGGAAACTTCGTCAAACGCAACGTCTCCCACAAGTCCGACTTCGGTTCGGTTGATACCCACGTCAATAACAGTCGCCCCCGGCTTCACGTACTCGGCGGTGATCATCTCAGGAACGCCAACAGCAGCCACCAAGATGTCTGCTCGCTTGCAGACGTCAATCAAGTCCCGAGTTCGAGAATGTGCCAGAGTCACGGTGGCGTTGCGACCCTTGCCTCCAAGCATCACCGCGAGCGGCCGCCCAACAAGAAACGACCGGCCAACCACCACAACATCCGCCCCCTCGGTTGAAATCCCGTAGTGATCAAGGATGCGCAGAATCCCGGTAGGTGTGCACGGGGTGAGCGTGCCTCGGTCAAGCACCAACGCCCCAAGACTCTTTGGATGCAACCCGTCGGCATCCTTCCCGGGGTCAATGAACTCAGTAGCGTCCTCGCCGTTGAGGTCTCCAGGCAGCGGGAGTTGCAGCAAGATTCCGTCAACCTGCGGATCCTCGTTGAGTCGTTCGATAAGGTCGGTGACATCTTGCTGTGATGAGTCAGCGGACATTGGGTGGTGGAAGGAATTGATCCCAATACGTTCGGCGAGCCGACGCTTATTTCGGACATACACCTCAGATGCTGGGTCTTCCCCCACCAAAATGGTGGCAAGGCCAACAGCAATCCCTCGGTCGGCCAGAGCCTTCACTCGGGAGGTGGTTTCTTCTACGACTGCCTCTCGGACAGCCAATCCATCAAGAATCAATGCGGTCAATGTTTGAAGTGCCTTACGTGTGTGAATACCAACGCTACCCCATGTTGGTTCGCTGCCTCAATCACCTCTGCATCCCGAACGCTCCCGCCTGGCTCAATGATGGCGGTGACCCCGGCCTCGGCCAAAGCATCGATGCCGTCTCGGAACGGGAAGAAAGCATCCGAGGCTGCGACCGCCCCAACAGATCGTGCACCAGCTCGGGCTAGGGCTCGTTCGGAAGCTCCAACTCGCGACTGATCGCCAGCGCCAACGCCAACAGCTGCTCCACCAACCGCCACCACAATGGCGTTGGACTTGGTGTGCGCTGCTACTTTCCACGCGAACTCGAGGTCGGCCATCTCAGCTTCGGTCGGCGATCGCTCACTGACCACATCGAAGTTGGACTCCACGACGGCATCTCGTTGTTGGATCACGAATCCCCTCTCAATACGTCGTATATCGAGATCTGCCGAATCGGGACTGGGGGCACTCAGCAAGCGGAGATTCTTTTTGGCTTTGAATAATTCTGCTGCCTCTGGGGAAACTCGAGGCGCAATGACCACCTCAACGAAACCCGCAGCAAGCAGTCGTCGAGCGGTTTCCTCGTCAAGGGTCCGGTTGAAGGCAATGACGCTACCAAACGCAGAGACTGGATCGCACTCCCATGCCTTCGTGAACGCCACTGGTAGTGCCTCGTCCACAGCCAATCCGCATGGGTTGGCATGTTTCACGACGACAGCTGCCGGCTGTTCGAACTCGTGGGCCATCCTCCAAGCTGCCTCGGTGTCAAGGTAGTTGTTGAAACTCATGTCCTTACCCTGCAGTTGCACCACTGCCTGCCACCACGCTTCGCCGCCAACTTCGCCATAGGATGCTGCAACTTGATGTGGGTTCTCGCCGTATCGTAAGACCTGATGGCGTTCCAGCGCCAGAACAGTTCTCGTAGGAGGCCACTCGCCGTCCTCAAGCCATCCAACAATGGCAGCGTCATAGGAAGCGGTGTGGAAGAAGGCAGAGCGAGCTAATTCCTTGCGGAGATCCAGGGAAG
>CAXMSI010000098.1:6161-6417 GCA_964196085.1 uncultured Acidimicrobiia bacterium
ATCAGCGTCAGTCACCCCAGCTTGGGCGATCGTGTCTTGGAATGGGTACAGGTTGACCACGACCAGTTGAAACGGATCTATACCTCGCTGCTCGAGATCAGCCAGATGAGAAGGGTCGTCCAAATTGGCCAGAATCGCTCCGTGAATCTTGGGATGGAGAGTCTTGACTCGTCCGCCAAGCATTTCTGGAGCGTCTGTAACGTCGGCTACTCGGGTGACTGGAAGGCCCGCTGCGGCCAGGACTGCGGCAGTACCA
>CAXMSI010000099.1:0-6173 GCA_964196085.1 uncultured Acidimicrobiia bacterium
GGAGCTCCTCAGCAGTTGGTGCTGTTCACCTTCTTGACGTCTCTTGCATCGTCGGGAGCGTTGATTCTCACGAAGAAGCTTGGTGTGGCTCGTCGCATGATCTCCACTCCCACGCCAGTGGCAAGTGTGTTGTTGGGCGAAACCCTGGGGAGGTATTTCATTGCCCTCCTGCAGGCAATGTTCATTGTGCTTGGTACAGCTCTTCTATTCGGGGTGCACTGGGGCGATCCGCTAGCCGTCGGTTTGCTGGTTGCGTTGTTCTCTCTCGTGGGCACAGCTGTTGGCATGCTCCTGGGTTCTGCGTTGGACAACGACCAACAGGCTGGGGGCATTGGGGTCATGGCTTCGCTCAGCTTGGCTGCGCTCGGCGGAGCCATGGTGCCAATAGAGATCTTCTCAGACACAATGAAGAAAGTGGCCCACTTCACCCCGCATGCGTGGGCACTGGATGGCTTCCGTGAGATCCAGTTCCGTAGCGGCGGAGTCTCAGACATCCTGACCGAGCTCGGGGTGTTGGCAGCAGCCGCAGCCGTTCTCCTCGGTATCGCTATCTTCGCATTCAAGCGACGCATCACCACCTAGCCCCGGACCTTGGGTTCTTGGACCACGCCGGTCGCGCCCTCAATCCAAGGTTCGGAGTGCTTAACGCTGGATGGGGGAGGTGGTGGCTTCTAGGTAGCTTGTGAGGCGGTCACGAAAGGCGGACTTCTCCCCATCTGAGGCCTGAGCCAGACCTTCATGCTCCGCGTACTTGGCAGCGTCGGCGAGGATCGGTTTCGATGCCGCTTCTGCGCAAGTCAGCTTGCCGAGGCCGAGAAGCACTTTGCCCCGCTTTAGCCCTGCTCCAGCCAAGTCGTCTGTGACCCCGTCGACGAGCGCGTCTGCAATGACGTAGTGGGCTTCGAGGAAGGCTCGCAGCACGACGTCGGGGAGCCACATGTCGTAGCTATCCATCACGGTGAGCTCATGGGCAACTTCTTCGCGGAAGCGAGTGGAGCTGCTGAAGAAGAAGTCAAACTTCAGGAGGCTTCGTAGCTCTCCAGCTACCGACAGCGTGTCCCCCCCGGCAGCGTCGGCCAGTTGGGCAATCGCCGGAACTAACAGGTGATTGATCATGGTGTTCTTGTAGAAGCTGAGAGCAACCTCTTCTTCCTTGACCACAGTGACGTTGAGGTGCTCGAACGCCACTAGCCCGTTCCCCTCCAAGCGTTTGATCGCGGTCTCTATGTCGACCTGGGCGCCGAATGGCCCGGCGACCGGGAGGTCTCTGATAGCGACCATTTTGCAAAGGGGAGCAAGAGCTTCCTGAATCTCAGAGATCGACATCGGGTGCATAGCCTGAAGCAACACCATGCAAACAGCCGCAGTTGGTGTGATTGGTCGGACCGCGTTGATTCGGTGCATCACCTCAAATGCGAGTTTGGCCACATCGATGCTGTCGTCTTCGGCAGACCCGTCGAAGTCGTTCGCCAAGCTGACCGGCTCGCCGAACCGGATGTGGACATCGCCATAGGATTTACGCAGCTCGCGAATCGTCTTCCAGAGCCAAGCGAGGCTCTCGGACTCCTTCTTCTCACCTCGCGCCTCGGCGGCATAGGCCCCAACGTCTTGGATCTGGTCGTAGGAAATCGAGACAGGCTGAAGGACAACGTCGTCTGTGACCCTTCGATCAAATGATCCAACAACGTACGAGAGGAGTCCGTAGCTGGGCGATCGAAGTTTGCCCGTGCGAGAGCGCCCGCCCTCCATATACCACTCCATTGGAAAGCGTTTGGCAAGGAGGAAGTCGATGTAGCTCCGGAGAGCGAACTTGTACACAGGGTTGTCTTTGAATGAGCGTCGGATGAAGAAGACGCCGGTGCGGCGGACCATTGGTCCGATAGGAAAGAAGTTGAGGTTGATCCCCCCGGCGGTGTGATTTGGAGGAAGGTCGTTCTCCCACAGAGCGAACTGCAAGACAAGGCGATCAAGCTGGGAGGTATGCGAAGGGAGAAACACCAAGGGAGCTGTCTCCGAAACCTTGTACAACTCGCGCAGCTGGTCGCCGTCGTAGTGAATTCGGCCGTAACCTTGCCGGTAGAGAACATGAATAAGGTTGGCAATGAGGTCGATAGCAACTGTGGTGTGGCGAGCCGCAATCTCCTTGATATACCGCTTGGCCTGCGACGAAACAGCTGGGTAGCTCTTGTCCAAATCTTCAGAGATCCTGGAGAGCCCATCCGAAAAGGCACCAGAATTCGTGATCTCCTCTGCCACAAATCGGGGGACCTTGTAACGGTCACCGCGGACCCGTCGCTCTTCCTGCTCGAGTGCTAACCACGCCCGCTTTGCCACCCAATCGCCCAGCCTTGAGGCCTCAGTTGAGTCCTTCCACTCCTGGATCAGGGAGTCTGATTTGGCAGGGACTCCGGCGATGATGTGGCATCGGTCGGGGTGGTACTTCGTGATCCATCGTTGATGGACGCTGTTGGGATCGCGGGGGTCGGTGAGAGCCTTCAGGTTGTCGAGTACTCGGACCGTGCGCTTGTCGTCGCGCTGAGGAGCTGTCCAGGTAACCCGCACTGGAACGATGAGGGCATTGTCATCGCGCATTAGCCGAGCGTCGAGGCGCTGGCTTACGCTTCGAGCCCCGAACCTACTTCTCGCTGACGGGAGTTCGATCACAGACGAGCGGCCGATGCCTTGCTCCAAAGCCCACTCGCGGATCATTTGGGCTTCGTATGGGCTCGCTGTCTCGGCGGCGATTACGAGTCGGGATTCGCCAGGATCTGGGAGCGTAGCTTTGGGCATGGGGGAAGTCTACGCCGATGCCGTGTTGGGTGCACTCAGACTTGAGAGTGTCGGAAGCAGTCCGTGCTGTGGTCGTTCACGAGTCCAGCGGCCTGCATGAAGGCATAGACGATTGTTGGCCCCACGAAGCGGAAACCCCGAGTCTTCAGGTCCTTTGATAGAGCTTCAGAGAGGGGGGTCACAGCAGGGCGAAACGATTCATCCCGGAGGTCAGAGTCCAGAGGGCCGCCGCCAACAAAGTTCCAGATATAGGCGTCGAAACTTCCGAACTCAGCCTGCACCTCGAGGAAAGCTTCGGCATTTGTCACTGCAGAATTGATCTTGAGCTTGTTGCGGATGATCCCCGGATCTTCCTTCAGGCGAGCCTCGTCATGAGCAGTAAGCAGGGCCACTTTGGCCGGGTCGAAGTTCAGGAAGGCGGTTCGGTATCCTTCCCGTCGCCCAAGGATAGTTCGCCAGCTAAGACCGGCTTGTGCACCCTCGAGGAGCAACATTTCGAACCATTTCTGATCGTCATGGACCGGAACACCCCACTCGTCGTCGTGATAGGCCGTGTACAGCTCGTCGCCGTCGGGGACCCAGCTACACCTAGTCATTAGTCTCATCCCAAAGCGCTCGCATTTCCTCGTGAGTTTCCAGAAGCTCATCGAGCGTGCCAATACCAGCGACCCTACCGTCGTCAAGCAAGATGATTTGATCAGCCTGGACGAGCGCAGGGCGTCTGTGAGAAACGACCAAACAGGTCACGTCGGCGCGCTGTTGGAAGAGGCGCTTCCATAGAGCTGCCTCCGTGTGGATGTCGAGAGCTGACGATAAGTCGTCGAAGATGAGCAGGTCGGCATCGGTTGCAAACATGCGGGCAGCGGCTGATCGCTGAACTTGGCCGCCTGACAGACGAACCCCACGGCTGCCAACCTTGGTAGCAAGCCCCTGTTCCATACGATCAACATCGTGGCTCATGACAGCCATGCTCAGAGACTCTTCAACCTGTTGATCAGTCATTGGGCGGCCCATGGTGATGTTGCGGCGCAGGGACTCAGATACCAATTGGGGCACCTGAGGGGTATAAGCGCTTCGGGGAGGTATGAGGAAAGTCGTTCGATCCTCGATCTCTTCTCCATTCCATGTCACCGTTCCATCCTGGGCGGGGACGAGGCCTAACAGCGCCCGAACGAGCGTCGACTTCCCAGCACCGACACGGCCGGTGATTACGGTGAAGGATCCGCGTTCGAGCGAGAAGGAGACGTTTGTGATGCCTGTCTGGTCGTCGCCGTGGAGGTAGGTGAGCCCTTTTACCGAGAGCTCTTCTAGTGGCGCAACTTGTTGTGGGACCGCAGGACTTGGGGGCTCGGCTTGGCCCTTGAGACCTAGCGAGCGCCCATCAAGAAGATCGGCCGCGGTGGCGTCTACCGAGAGGTCGAGCATGCGTCCGAAGCTGACGTGAGCACCCTGGTAGGTGGCGATCATCTCTGTGAACCAGGCCATGTACCCAGTCACTCGAGGAAGAAAGATGAGGAAAAGGCTCAGTTGGGCCACTGTCAGTGTCCCGGACCGCAACTGACCCGCCCCCAACAAAAGCACAATGCCGGTCGCCACATGGTTCATGTTGCGCGTGAAGGAACGGAGGAGTTCGCTTAATAGGGTGTCCTTGAGGGAGGCTCGGTTGCGGACGTCGTTGATTTCACGGAGATGGTTCAGTACCCCGTCTTCGCGGTGGGTAGCTTTGATAGTTTCGACGGCGCCGAACACATCGCCGAAGAAGGTGGTCACCAGTTCTGTAGCGTCTCGCTTTCTCATGCGAAGCCGCCGAATAGTCGGTCGAGACCAGAGGGTGACTGCCATCGCAACCCCAACTGGGGCCAAGGACCATACGGTCAGCCGAGGTGACGCCTCGTACAAGCTACTCGTGGCGAACCAGACGAAGCCGATAAGCCCAGCTACGTCGACCACGTTTTCCATATAGTGCGCTACCTCGTCAACATCCTCTCGGAAGGTGGTCACGGCCGCACTCGAGCCCTTGGATAGGTGCCGTGACTTGGGAGCTGTCATGAGCCATCCCAATAGGTTGCGACGCATGAACAAGATCTTGCGGTGCCAAAAATGTGAGTAGCCAATAACAGCGAACTCAAATGAAATCAGGCGACCAACCAGCCAGGCGGTTGCCAACAAGAGGGCGGACTTAGTGGCCACACCATCTCCAGCTTCGATGGCGCCTATAGCGTTGGCCATTGCTTTGCCGATGAATAGCGGGCTCACATGGAAAGCTGCCCAGAGCAAGACATTGACCACGAACAGGACTGGGATCGCCTTTATCAGGTAACGAGGGATCTGAAGCGCTCTCACGGTCGGGCTCTGCCTTGGCGGAACGCTCCGGCTGAGGCTGCGTCGACCATCGCAGAAAATCGGCTATCTGTCTGAGCCAACTCGGCACGTAGGCCATGCTCGACCACTATGCCATCGTCCAAGATCAAGATTTCCTCAGCGGTACTCACTGTGTCCAGGCGGTGAGCGATGATGATGGAGGTCCGACCCGCTGTGAGTCGGTCCATGGCTTTGGACAGCATTGCCTCCGTTGCTGGATCAACACGGGAAGAAGGTTCGTCGAGGATCACCAAGCCAGGATCCCGAAGGTATGCTCGAGCGAAGGCGAGCAGCTGTGCTTCCCCGGAGGACACCCCGGTGCCGTCGAGACCAATCTGGGTACGGATGCCGGAAGGCAGTCGGTCGAGCCAAGGTCCAAGACCCACTTCTCGTACCGCACGCTCGACCTCACTGTCTGAGACGGTGGGATCGAAGATCGTGACGTTCTGTCGAACTGTGCCGGTGAACAGTCGAACATCCTGATTGACAAACGCCACCCGTGTCCTGAGTGAATCGGTCGAAATCTCGCGAAGATCGATACCGCCAAGCAAGACCGATCCTTCCGACGGGTCGAAGAACCTTGCAACGAGCTTCGTGAGTGTTGACTTGCCTCCGCCGGTTCTGCCAAGAAGCCCCAGCCGAGTGCCCGGCCGGAGTGACAGGGAAATTTGGTTGAGGACGGTGCCTTCAGCTTCGTCGTAGGTATAGGAAACGTCCTTGACCTCGAGGGAAAGTGGCCCCGAAGGGAGTTCGCCTCGCCCGGTACGCATCACGGTTGGCTTGGTTGCCATGAGCTCGGCGGTCCTGCGGAGCCCTGCGGCCGATTTTTGGAACTCGGCGAGCTGTTCTGTGACCTGCTCGATGGGTTCTTCGAGTTTGAGCATGTATTGGTACATGAGCAAGGTGGTGCCGATTGTCACCGAGCCGCGCAGACTCAGCCACCCACCAACAGCTATGGCACCAATTCCTCCGAATGAAAAAAGGCCAATGGACCCAACCCAAATAAAAGAACGCTTGATCCA
>CAXMSI010000100.1:0-6131 GCA_964196085.1 uncultured Acidimicrobiia bacterium
GCCGAGGTGATTGCAAACAAACTCGGACCCGGCTCAGTGTTGAGCTCCATTGCGGTAACCACCGTGTTCATGGTGGTCACGAGAATGACGTGGGTTAGGTCAATCCGCTCCTATTCAGGGGCATCGGCCTGAGCTTCAGAAGTTTCGATCAGTAACTGGGGAGGTCGCCGCTTCCACTCTGGGCGCTTGCCTCGCTGGCTTCGGCCAGACTCGGATTCCTTCGCCGCCGCAGAGCCCAAATCACCAGGACGAGTCCGAGGATGACTCCTCCGACAGCAGCGGTAATCATCCTGGCTCGGACTTCTCCCTCTGCTTCTGCTCCGACCATGAGGTCAATGAGTTCTTGCGCTTCGGTATCGGCCCGATCAAATTCGCCTGCCTCAAGGGCACCTCGGGCTTCAGCTAGCTCCTTGGAGAGATCCTCTTTGTAGAGGCCGAGTTCGTGGAGCCAAGTGAGTTCCATTCGCGAGGCGTCGAGCGCTTCCGAAATCTTGTCGAGACTTGCGATTTCAGTGTTCAAGATCTTGACGGCGGCTGAGTATGAGCTGTCTGAGGTCTCGTAGGCAACCTCAGCAACATCAGGAAGCGAGAGTTTCAGTTCGGTAGCGCGTGCTGTTGCTTCGTCCCTGAGATCGAGTGCCTCTTCAGCGCCTGAGATGAGAGCAGTGGCCTCACCGAACCTCCAGTGGGACATATTTTCTGCCACGTTCAAGGGGAGTGCCCAGTCACCCCCGTGGTCAATGACCGCGTGGTAGGCAGCGCGGGCAGCCTCTCGTTCGTCCAAGATGACATCGCGAGACTCAGGAAGGACCCATTCGCTGAATAGCTCTCTGGAGACAGTTGAACCTCCGACCTCTTCAAGCATATCGAGGAAGCGACGCCATTCAGCAACGCCTGTGGGTTCATCTAAGTCCGTGCTGTAGGCATTGGAGTGGTCGTAGGCCACCTGCAGGACCTCCCGCATGGCGTCATCTCCCACCTCTTCGACGATGGTCTGGATGATGTAGAACGAGGTGTCATAGCCCCAGAGTTCTTGCCCGCGGTCCGCCTCACTGCTGGGGTTCGGCCACGAGTTCAGATCAAACCGATCGGGGTGGAAAGACAGAGGCTCTGCGGCTATGCCACCACCTTCACCAATCAACTCGGCGGTTTTGCGCCCGTAGAACTCTGCGAACCCTTCTCCAATCCAACGAGCGTGGAACATTTTGTTGTTGAACCAAGCGTGGGAGACCTCGTGCAGGATGAGATTGGCATCGAGATGTTCACCAATCTCGATAAGTGCGTCATTAGTGAGGAACCAGCCGCCATACCCCGACAACGTGGGATCGATGGACTCCTGCACGATCAGCGTTTCATCAATTGGCCACTCCAAGCCCAGGAGCTTGACCATCTCCGGCTGCCCAGCGGTGATAACACTCGACGCTGTTTCGAGCCATTCGTCATCAGTGGGCCATGCCCGGACCACGATGTTGTGCGCGGTGATTGTTAACGGCACGATTGTGAGGAGGTCGTTGTTTCTTGCATCGACAATCGCCCACCAAGCGTCGGGGTCCTCGATGTCGGTGTCGACCCACGTCTGCCGTTCCTCGGTTGACGGCTGGAGTTGTTGATCTCCAACAAAGTCAGGAACGTGGCCATCTGGAAGGACGAGGCTCACAGAGCCGAGGCCCGGATCTCCCCAGGCGTAGAGGTAGGCCGAGACGAGGGCGCCGTTGATCCGAATGAGATTGTCGGTCCGTGGCGGTCCTGGGATGTCATAGTCGATCTCAAGCGTGGTGGTCTGGAGGTAGTTGAGCCTGGAGTTGAAGTCGACCACGATGAAGACGAAGCCGTCTTCGTTAACCTCCACCTCGAAGCCGACAGACTTGCCAGCTTCGTTCACTTCAATATTCAGCGCCGATGGGTGAATGCCAAATGAGTAGCCGTAGTAGTAGTAGTTCGTCTCGGTGTCGCTCGACTGAGTGGGGGGCTTGACATTTCGGAGGTTTAGCGTGAGTTGCGTGTGGAGCACTTCCGAGAAGGAATTCGGGGTGTAGATCACGTTAGCCGTAACTTCAATACCGCCCCCTGCTTGGGCGGGCAAGGCTGGTGCCATGGGAGAAAGGGCGACTCCAAGCGCCATGAAGATTCCGACTGCTCTGCGTCCCATCGCTAAGAGCGTAGTGGGCTCCTGGTTCCCGGTGGTCTCGAAGGACTGGCTACCCGACAAGGTGACCAGAAGTGCTGTTCTAATGGCCGGTTTGATGCAGGGCTTAACGTGAATCGGTGAAGACCCATGCCCACCAGATCAACAAGAACTGGATAGGGAGGCGCGCCCACGCAAGAGTCGGGTTTGCGAACGCTCGGGGAAGAGCTGGGTCGCTCAATCCACCGCTGATCGCCATGGCAATGTTTGCTGGGAAGACAACGATGAGAGTCGCAACCGTGCCCCATGCGGCCCACGACCTCCATTGTGGCACCAGCAGCGCGATCCCAAATCCGGTCTCCATAATGCCTGTGATGTAGGTGAGAGCTCGTTGCTGCGGAAGCCAGTTTGGGACGAGAGCGTCGTACAACTCGGGTACTCGAAAGTGATTCAGCCCAGCGACGACCATAAAGGTCGCCAACGATCCAAGTAACAATCCTCTTCCCAGTCCCATGGCTCCATCCTAGGTCGCTGGGAAATGACTCTGGCAGGCCAAACCGCGATTGGGTGGGTTCCGGAATTATTGATGTCGGGGGGGGATTTGGATACTTAAGGATCGGAATCAAGTGATTTGGGGCGCGCCGAGTATCTTCAACTTTCGTGGAGTTCCTCAGATAAGTGCCGGGACAATAGTGACGGGGATCCCTGTGAGACGAGCGTTACCAGAGAGTGGGTCAACCACCCGGGACGCAAGGATGTTTGAGTTCGATCCTGGCCGTGATGTTGCTACTCGCATGGCCGTTCCTATGTCGTCGTGACCCCAGCCATGAGGGAGGCTCACAACCCCTAGCTTCATAGTCTCTGAACACTCCACTTCGACTTCGATTGAACCGGTGTCGGAGGTGACAATCGCACGGTCGGCCGTGGCTAGGTTTTGAGCGGCTGCGTCGTGAGGGTGTATGAGCAGTGTGCACTTGTTGCGGGTTCGGGTGAGCCGATCAATGTTGTGCATCCAACTGTTGTTGCTCTTGATATCCCGCCGCCCGATGAGAACGAGCCCTGGTCGCGATGTTCCGATTGACTCCACTAGGCGAGCAGTGTCGTCGATCAGGCTCTGTGGAGCCAGGTCGATCATGCTGTCTGGGGTCGTGAGAGCGTCTGGGAGGCGAGGCATGAGTGGGCCCAAGTGCAGTCCGTGAGGATGCCTCTTGAGTTCGGCCAGGCTAAGTCCGTTAGGTGATCCTCCGAAGTGATCTCCGTACGGGCCGGCTCGCAGCCGGAAGTCCAAGACCCGCTCGGTGCCGGTACCACTGAGAGCATCGAGGAGGGCTTGAGGGTCTTCATCGAAGAGGGGGGATGCTGGATTCGTTACTACTCCGGCTACCACAGCTTTGATCGTTACTTCGTCAACCACCGATGCCGGCGTTGACGGTGGAGCCCCCGACGTGATCGCCGCGAGTTTGGCCAAGATCTCCCATTCGGTGAGGTTCCCCTTCGGAACGTCGAAGGTTGCAGGGGAGTAGTTTGCGACGTTCTCCACTGCCAACGAATAGAAGGCCACGTCGTAGTGGCTCCGCTCGAGCGGGGATGGAACCGGGAGGATGACGTCTGCATGCTGGGTGGTCTCGTTGAGGTACATGTCGACGCTCACCATGAACTCCAGCTTCGCAAGGGCCGCTGCGGTTCTATCCGAGTCGGGGATAGATAAGGCAGGGTTCCCCGCCACAGTGATGAATGCTCTCATCTGCCCTGCCCCGGGTGTTTCGATTTCTTCCACGAGTGCCGCGACTGGGAATTCGCCACGTACTTCTGGCCGTCCGGTTGCACGACTTGTCCATCTTCCGGTGGTGAAGCCTCTCTTCGGTCGCGGGGAACCGTGTGCTGGCTGTGGAAACATCGCTCCCCCTGCGGCATCGAGGTTGCCGCTGATGATGTTGAGGACGTCCACCAGCCAGCTTGCAAGCGTTCCGAACTCGGTTGTATGCGTGCCAATGCGACCGTAAGCAACAGCGGTGTCGGCCGCAGCGAACTCTCTGGCAATTCGGCGGGTTGTCTCCGCCTCGATTCCGACGGTCTCTGCCACTGACTCGGGAGTGAAGGGAAGTGTCGCTGTAGCGAAATGCTGGAAACCCTTGGTGAAAGCGTTGAGACGTCTCAAGTCGGTGAGGTCTTCAGACACGATTACGTTGGCAAGAGCGAAGAGCCAGAGGGCATCAGTACCGGGTTGGATGGCAATGTGTTCGTCGGACGCTTGGGCTGTCTTCGTGCGCCGTGGGTCGACGGTGACAATGGTGCCCCCTCGTTGCTGGATGGCCCTCATCCTGCCTGGCCAATCTGGGGCGGTAGCCAGACTACCGTTGGATGCATAGGGGTTGGCACCCAGCATTAGTAGGTACGAGGTGCGGTCAATATCAGGTATTGGGATGAGGTCGGGGTGGCCAAACATGAGGCCAGAACTGACGTGCTTGGGCATCTGGTCCACACTGGCTGCCGAAAAGAAGTTCTTTGTTTTGAGTGCTTTGAGGAGCGCCTTCCCGAAGAACGGTACGGCCATGCCGTGTACGGACGGGTTGCCAAAGTACGCCCCCACGGCGTTGGCGCCGTGCTTGGCGATTATCGGCTGTAAGCCCGCGGCGACGACTTCGAATGCCTCTTCCCACGACACCTCTTGCCAGGAGTCGTTGGTACGCACCAGCGGTGTACGGAGGCGGTCGGGGTCTTCGTGGAGGTCCTTGAGGGCGGAACCTTTTGGACATATGAAGCCTCTACTAAACACGTCGTCTCGGTCTCCTCGGATTCGTACGACTTGATTGCCTTGAGTGGTGATCTCGAGGCCACAGGTGGCTTCACAAAGCGAGCAAGTGCGGATTCCGATGGTTGGAGATTCCGATGGTTGGGCCATGCCGTGAGGTTACAGGTTGTGAAGACTCGAGGCCCATTCAGCAGACCTGTTCCTTTTCAAACGATTTGAATAAGAGGTTGTGGTGAGGCTATTGTCTCCTCATGCCTGAGAATCATGACTTGCCCGAGATGATGTATCTCGACACACTTGACGAGTTCGATGCCATCACAAAACCGTTTCGCCTCGCGATCTTTCAGGCGCTGCTCAACCCTGGTTCGGTCCGAGAAATTGCTGAAAAGCTCGAGGTCCCTGTTACCCGCCTCTACTACCACATCAATGAAATGGAAAGACTCAAGTTCATCGGTCTTGTCGAGGTCAGGAAGGTCGGAGCCCGAACTGAAAAGGTCTACCGATCTGCCGCTCGCGGCATGCGCCCGAGTGTGAAGTTCCTGAATGACTTTGGGAACAAAGGACTTGCGGCATTGGTTCAGTTGGTGTTTGGGGTCGCTGAGACGGGGATGGTCAAGGCTGTTGAGTTGGGCGAAGTCGGACTCGAATCATCGAACGACGAAGAGATCCGCCGCGGCGCTATTGGGCTCTCAGCAGTGAGCCTGTCGGATCAGGATCGACACGAGCTGATTCTCGATGTTGAAGCACTAATTGAAAAGTACGACGAGCGGAGGGATCCCGATTCCCCTGCTGTGGCGTTCTTTTTTGGTATCTACCCACAAGAAGGAGTCTGAAAATGGGCGAACTTAAAGAACTGTTACGAATCCCCGACTTTCGTAGCCTGTGGATTGCTCAGGTAATCTCAAGCTTTGGTGACTCACTCACCATGACGGCGCTTATGTTCTTAGCGCTGAAGCAGACAGGAAGCGCCGCCGGAGTGGCAGGCGTGATGATCTCAGCGGCCCTGCCAGCCCTGCTCCTTGGCTTGGTGTCGGGAGTGTGGGTCGATCGACTTCAGAAGCGCAACATCATGTACTGGTCCGATATTGCTCGAGGAGTCCTCACATTCGGCTTTTTACTGGCTGTGAGACCAGGACAGTTCTGGATTGTCTATCCCCTGCTGTTCCTGCACGCATCTGCTGGCACCTTTTTCCAGCCCGCCAAGGGAGCACTCCTGCCGAAGGTTGTAGGGCCAGAGAAGCTGTTGGCTGCGAA
>CAXMSI010000101.1:0-5823 GCA_964196085.1 uncultured Acidimicrobiia bacterium
CTGTTTCGTCAGCTGCGTAGTGGGCGTTGATGGACAGGCCAACGACCTCGTCACCAACCATGGCTAGGTAGCTGAGGTCAAGTCGGGTGCTCTCAGCCGACATGAACGCAGCCCAAAGCTCCTCCGACATGGGAATGGATCCCCAGTGATCATTGAAGGCCTCGACTTCCACAGCGTGCGCCTGCCGATCAAGCTCCTTTGAGTACGGCACAAGCCGCACGCCCTCGGGTACCGAGCCTCCATGGTCTTGATCCGTCAGTGGACGGAGCATCTCGTGGTAGTACCGCTCCACTCCGAACCCCGCTGAGGTCAACAGCTGCTGCCGGTCGGCTTGCTGTTGGTAGGCAAAGCACCAAAGCTGAGCCGGCAAATCCTGAGCGGCATCGGCTAGGCGGGCCTGGGCGCGAGTAACCGCCCATGCCAAGAGTTCTGTGCCAATCCCCCGGCCGCGATGAGTCGTGACCACCCCACCGCCAAGGAGCGCTCTCGCAAAATCACCCTCAGACAACCGATGAGAAACAGAAGCGAACCCGACCAGAACCCCATCGGTGAGTGCAAGCCTGTAGTCGAGTTCAGGGGTGACGGTCGATCCATTAAGCGTCTCTTGCAATTCCGTCGGCGTCATGACATATTCAACTCCGTCGACAGCGAAATTGGCAGAGATCAGCGCCGACAACGGCTCGAGGAACTCAGAACGATAAGGAACATACTCAACAGGCATGACCGAAACGTTAGATCACCACACAGCGAAACGCGTGATGTTTTGCGACTAGCCTCGTGGATGTGAACAGCACCATTACATCCGTGCCAGGGGTTGGCGTAGGCCACTACACAGACTTCGAAGCCCTGACCGGCGTGACAGTGATTGACCTAAATGGCCCCAATGTCACTGCTGCCGAAGTCCGCGGTGCTGCTCCAGGCACGAGAGAGCTGGGCCTGTTGGGCCCGGGAATGACTGTTCAGTCGGTTCATGCCATCGTGCTCTCAGGTGGCAGTGCGTTTGGGCTGGCTGCCGCCGACGGTGTGGTTCGCAGGCTCGAGTCGGCCGGCAGAGGTTTCCCCGTGGGACCGGGAGTAGTTGTCCCCATCGTCCCCTCTGCAATCATCTTCGATCTCGCAGTGGGGAGCCACACAATTAGGCCCGGCCCTGCAGAAGGGGCAGCAGCGTTCGACGCGGTGTCTAGCGACCCTGTTGTCGAAGGACCGGTCGGTGCAGGAACAGGTGCGACTGTCGCAAAGTGGCGAGGCCAAGACACGACACGACACGGAGGAATCGGCAGCTTTGCCTTGAAGGTCGGCGACGCCACCGTTGGTGCGCTCGTTGTCAACAACGCCCTCGGAGACGTGTTCAGCCTCGAAGGAGAGTCGCTCACCGGAGGGCCTCACACATCAGGACCGCCAGCTTCGGCACCCAGGCCCGGCGAAGCCACGACTTTGGTCGTAGTTGCGACAGATGCCAAGGCCACGAGAGCTGAGCTCGGCAGAATCATCGTGCGTTGTCACGACGCCTTGGGAGCAACGTTGCGACCAAGCCACACGAGGTTCGACGGTGACATCGTATTCGCGGTATCCACCGGAGAGGTCGACGCGAATCTCGATGCTCTTGGGGAGGCTGCGTTCCAAGCGGTTGGACGCTCGGTAGAGCGGGCTGTTATTCGCCGGTAGGTTTGCGATCCTTCACGGCTTGGCTGCCGTAGAGGCCGATCGAGCCAGTGAGCCCGTCTCCTGCCTGATATGTTTCAGCGGGACCTGGGAACGTTCCATCTCGAACGTCGGCGGCAAAGGCTGCAACCGCTGCGGCCTGATCTTCGAAGGCTGTTGCATAGCGGCGGACGAACTTTGGCTTGAACCGGTTCTCGAGCCCGATGATGTCGTG
Organism: uncultured Acidimicrobiia bacterium; assembly: GCA_964196085.1. Lineage (GTDB taxonomy): Bacteria > Actinomycetota > Acidimicrobiia > Spongiisociales > JAENVV01 > CAXMPE01. Next base: position 1,877 of record CAXMSI010000101.1, read on the forward strand.
GTGGACCAGCACTTGGCCGTCGGTGGCTTTGCCTGCTCCGATACCGATGATTGGGATGTCAACAGCGTCGGTGACCATTTGGCCGACGACGTCTGGCACCCCTTCTAGAACGAGGGAGAAGCATTTGGCTGCGGCAAGTCCCTTGGCAGCAGCGACAAGAACCCGCGCTGCTTCGTCTTCGCGGCCCTGAGTCTTGAACCCACCAAGGACGTGGGTCGATTGCGGAGTGAGACCAATGTGGCCCATGACTGGGATCTCAGCGTTTACCAGCGCCTTAATCATGGGGATCCGCTTGCGACCACCTTCCATCTTTACTGCTTCAGCGCCAGCGCGAATGAGCTTTGCAGCGTTGCGCACTGTTTCTTCTGGCGTGATGTGGAAACTCATCCAGGGCATGTCACCAACAATCACGGCGTCTGGGTTGGCTCTAGCAACGGCGGCGGTGTGATAGGCCATGTCATCGATTGTGACCTGCAAGGTGTTGTCATAGCCCAACACAACCATTGCGAGACTGTCACCGACAAGAATAATATCCACACCGGCTGCCGAGGCGACCCGCGCTGAGGGGGCGTCGTGGGCAGTAACCATGACCAACGGCTCGTAGCCGTCTCGAACTTTGACCCTTCGGATCTTGGGGATGGTGAAGCTCTTGGCCATGAATGTCCTTATGTAGTGCCGGTGATGGTACTCACTGCACCCACGTTGTCTATGAGACGGGGGATTCCAACTTGAGCCGCAACCAGGAGGCGCACTTGCCCGGTGAGGCGTTTGGGTACTTCAAGGTTGGCGGCGTCAACTGCGACGGCGTAGATCGGTTCAGCGAGTTGCTCAGCTTCGATCATCTCAGTCATGAGCGCAGAAACTGCGTGCGGATCGGTCTCTCCGTCTTCAATCGACGCCTTGCCAGCTTTGGCTGCTCGGTGGAGCACGGTGGCTGCTCTGCGATGAGGGCCAACGAGGAAGACGTTTCGACTCGACAACGCCAGGCCGTCGGGTTCACGCACTGTGGGGCAGCCAACAACCGATACAGGGAAGGACAGGTCGGCGACCATCTTGCGCACAACCGCCAACTGTTGCCAGTCTTTCTCGCCGAAATAGGCCGCGCACTCGCCAACAATGTTGAAGAGCTTGCTGACCACGGTGGCAACACCATCGAAGTGTCCCACCCGGCTTGGCCCTTCCCACCGCTCTGAGATTCCCGATACCGTTACAGCTGTGGCGATCTCGCCGCCTGGGTACATCTCATCGACCGTTGGAGCGAAGATAATGTCGACCCCCGCCGCAGCGGCAAGCGCCGAGTCTTTGTCGAGGTCCCTCGGATAATTCAGCAAGTCAGCTTCTTCACCGAACTGCAGTGGGTTCACAAAAATCGATGCCACCGCGAGGTCGGTTGTTGCATGAGCTTGCTCCATCAACGATGCATGGCCTGCGTGCAGGCCGCCCATCGTGGGCACAAGGCCAACGGTTGCCCCGTCGGAACGTGCGCTATTGAGCTGCAGGCGCAGCTGCTCAATTGTCTCAACGACCTCAAGTGGCATTCCAGAATGTTACCGGAAGCGCAGCTGGACCACCCTAGGCAACCCTGAGGCTCTCAGGGTTTTGGTCGGGGTTCCCCCAATAGCGGCGAAGGCCTCCAGCTGTTCTACTTATGCCATGGAAGAAACACCACAAGACGGAGCCCCCGAGGAAATCGTAAATGAGGTTGAGTTCGACAACGAACAGACCTCTGAAGATCCAACTCGGCCAGCTCGTTTAGAAAGAATAGAAGACGGTCGTTTGATCGCAGGCGTGACCACCGGCCTCGCTTACTACTTCAACGTACCGCTTTGGCTAGTCAGGGTTGCGTTCATCGCACTGATGATCCCGGGTGGTCTTGGAATCGTGCTTTACCTCGTTGGCGCTGTGGCACTCCCACATGAGTCAGAAGAAGAAGGTCTGGCAATCAGTTGGGCGAGCGGAACCAAACGTCCGTCGCAATGGCTAGGTGCACTAGTTGTTGTTGCCGGCGTTTCGATTCTGCTCGCAGTGCTCACAGATGGCGCCGCAGGGCTCATCTGGGTAGTCGCGCTAATCGCAGCTGGAGTCATGTTGTTTCGCAACGACTCTGATACCCCAACACCTGCCAAGGAGTTCGCAACCGATGAGGCTACTTCCAACCAGGAAGCAGTTCTCGCTGGAGCAGTAGCCCCAAAAGCACGCCGGGAGCGGGCACCGAGGGAGCGCAAGATGCGTGAACCCAGAGAGCCAAGAGAGCGCAAAGTGCGCCCACCACGCCCCCACAGCAACCTAGGCCGCTACACAGTCGCAGCCACGCTCTTGGGACTATCAGCACTTGGTTTTGCGGACATTGTTGACGCCCTCGCACCGTCGGCTCTTGACTACTTTTCGGTAGGTCTAGGGACCATCGGGCTCGGACTTCTTATCGGAACCGTTTGGGGAAGGTCACGAGGACTCATCCTTGTGGGCCTCCTGTTGACACCTATCGTCTTCTTCGGTTCGATCATTGGACCGCACATTGAAGGCAACAACGGCCAGTGGCGGATCAGTTCAGGCGACTCATGGAGTGAATGGACCACCGTCAACCACAACAACGACACCGAGCGGATCAACATCACGACTCTTGGCGAAGGCCACATCGTGGACGCTAGCGTCGGATCCTTCCGCATCGACCTCACGGACACCGTGATCGAACCAGGCGCCACTCTCAAAGTGGAGTTAGGCGCAGGCGAGATCGTAGTCATTGTCCCGAGCGATATTCGGGTACAGGCCAGAGCCAGAGTCGTAGCTGGAGACGTGACCGTCTTTGGACGGAACATCTCAGGCGTCGGTTTCATCGAACGAGACGAAACTGTTGGCCCTAGCGGCACAGTCGACTTGTACGTCAACGTCGAACTCGGCGCCGGCGAAATCACCATCGAGCAGGGTTAGGAGCTCTCATGAAACAGCACAAAGCAGATTGGACGTCGCTCATCTTTGGAGCAGCGTTCCTGGCAATCGCCGGTATGGCGCTAGCCCAGCAGTCCTTCGATTTTCAGATCAACGGACTCGAATGGCTGGTCCCCGTCCTGGCAGCATTGGCCGGAGTAGGAATACTGTCAGGCGGACGGTCAAAGAGCCGCCTCGCAAACACCGACACGGAGGCAATCACAGGATCAGACGACAGCATCGACTGATCCAAGAAATCCCCAAACAAGAAGGCCCGGCTCGCAAGAGCCGGGCCTTCTTTGTACCGCCGCTATGACTCCGACCCAAACCATTGCTAGGCCACCATCTCAACCCGGGTACCCTTCCACCCATGATTTTGGTAGATCTCGACAAGGTGACTGTTTCTCGTCCTGAACGTGACCTGTTTCGCGATGTCTCACTAACCGTTCACGACAACGACAAGGTGGGGATCGTTGGGATCAACGGTACGGGTAAGTCCACCCTCATGCGGGTTATTGCTGACAAACAGGACATCGAAGATGGCGTGATCCGCCGGGGTCGTGGCGTAACCATTGCGATGCTGGATCAGAACGCTCCACTCCCCGAGGGCACCGTGCTTGAGGCAGTCGGCGAGTCTTGGGAAGCCGAAGCCGTACTAGACAAACTCGGCATGGGTGGGTTCCTCGATGCCGATACGTCATCACTCTCAGGTGGCGAGGCAAAACGAGTTGCGCTTGCAGCTGCCCTCTTGTCCGACGCCGACCTGCTGCTGTTGGACGAGCCTACGAACCATCTGGACATCGACGGGATCGAGTGGCTCGAAAAGTTTCTGAGACGACGCAAAGGCGGGTTGGTGCTCATTACCCATGACCGACACCTGCTCGACGCAGTCTGCAATCGCGTCTTAGAGCTTCACAACGGCGAAAGCTTTCGTCATTCCAAGGGATACCAGGGCTATCTCGAAGGGCGAGCAAATCGCGAAGCGCACTTGGCGACCGTCGAACGCAAACGGAAGAATCTGG
>CAXMSI010000101.1:5833-6076 GCA_964196085.1 uncultured Acidimicrobiia bacterium
CCGGCACGGACCACCAAGGCAACTGCACGAGTCAAACGCGCTGAGGACCTGCAGGATTCGTTGGTTGGCCATGACGACCGAGCCGACAAGCTCGACTTCAGCTTTGGTACGCCTCGCCTCGGCGACCTTGTCATTGAGCTGAAGAAAGCGTCATTCAGCTATCCCGACTCAACTGAAGACATGTTCTCAGACCTGACCCTTTTACTCAGCGGGCACGAACGCTTGGGCATTGTTGGTGACAAC
>CAXMSI010000102.1:0-5762 GCA_964196085.1 uncultured Acidimicrobiia bacterium
TGCGGAGCAGGCCGCTCAACTGGCCCGGTTCGTGATTACGACCGACGAGGTGCTCGACGCCAAGGGTGACGCCCATTGGGGCTGGTATCTGACCGAAAACAAGGAGAAGACATGAAATTGACAGCAATTGAACTCGAAGACCGTCTCTATGACCTGAAGGTCATTGTCGGTGATGATGTCGACCATAACGCGACAATGTTGGGGCTGGAACGCAACTTCATTATCGAGGTGGAGCCAACCGAGTCTGGTGTGTGCCAGTTCCAACAGTCGCGATCACTGGAATGGACCGACGTGTTCACGGAAGTCATACTCGAGGACGAATGATCATTCTCATCATCATCATCATCGCGGTCATCATCGTCGTCGCCGGCCAACCGCGCAACTACCCGCCCCCGAAGTATTCGCGGAAAAAGCACAAGTAGGAACGTTCCTACATTATGTAATACGTCTGTATTACATCCAGGCATACACTCGTCATACACCACCATCCGATCCACAACTGGGTGACACCGATCCACCAGCGTGTAAGCCTGCCACCCATGTCAAGAACGGACAGCATTGATGCGCTCCTTGATTACGCGGGTGACCGCGAGGAAGCAGCAAATGATCTCTTCGACCTTCTCACATTGCTGGTCGCGGAAGTACGTGAAGGTGCGCGCCCGACCTCGGGGTCGCTTGACTCGCTGATGAACATCGCTGTCAAATGCATGGAGCTGGAAGTGAGCAACTCTCAGGCCCCTGTGTAAGACTTGCCATTCCAGTCCCAAATTTTCGCCATTTAATTAACCAATTGGAGCAACAACCAAACATGAACGAAACCATCGTCCTGGCCCCCCTTTGGGTGCCTCTCGTATCCGTCTTCATCCCACTTCTGGTAGCGGCAGCAACCAAGACTGATTCCAACAACATTCGACGAGCGGTTTTGGCCATCGTGGCTGCGGGCGTACTTGCGGTCGTCGAACAAGTCATCGGAGATGGCGCAACGGTTTCAGCACTGATTGCCAGCTTCATGACCGCGTCCGTTGCCCAGCTTGTGGCGTACAAGAGCCTTTGGGCTCCACTGTTTGACGTGAACGCCAAAGTGCTTCCGACCAAGGGGATCATCTAATACTCGCCGCCCTAGCCCTCCCGCCGTCAGCATCACTGCTGGCGGCGGGAGTTCTATTTGTCCTGTTCATATGGTGGCTTATCGATGGATGACCACGCCCCCCACCGGAGATCCCTTGATCAATTTCAGCTCTGAAGACCTCGACCCTAAGAGCGACCCCACCGCCAATAAGCCCGGTCACGTCATCAACTCAATCCTTGTCCAGTGTGCGCCCGAGGCCAAGGAGCACCTACTCACCAAATTGCGCGATCCAAACACGGGCCATGCCACCTTGGCTACGTCACTGAAGAAGATCCTCGAAGGCACGGAGTTCGCTAAGGTGAGCGAAAACTCCGTGAAATCGTGGCGAAACAACCGGGAGTTCTGGGAAGACCAACTGTGATCGAATTCGACGGCGCGGAGCTAGAGAATGAAATAGACGAATCCTCGATGTTGGACCGGAAAGCCGGCCAGCGTGAGGTGAGTTTCAATCACGAGACGAATAGTGGGACGGTTTCATTCGATGCCATCCAACTGATCGACCCCGACGACGAGGACGTGTGGCAGTGGATCCTGAAGGACTTCTTCGGCGAACACTGGACAAACTACGAGGTCGCCGAAGGCACCGTTTCAATCGGGATGCATGAGGGGTTCTACAAGGCTCACGAGGTGGCCGAGAAGGACAAAGACGGCAATTGGGTTCGCACCGCATACCACGGCAATGCCCAGATGCGCCGATACGCGGCCAAGATCCGCAGGAGGGCGGGCTCACTGCCCAAGCTTGTGCGTGCCGACCTCGACGCTGCGCTGAGTGAGGCGAAACTGGTCAAGAAGGCTAAACGCAAAAAACACAACACCCAGCTCTTGGTCGTCAACATCGCCGACCTCCAACTCGGCAAAACCCAGCGCGGTATGGGGACCAAGGAGAATCTCAAGCGGATCTATTCCCGCCTGGACCAAGCGTCCGAATGGGCTGAATATCTCCGTCCGAAACGTATCGCACTAGTCAACCCAGGTGACGCCGTCGAGGCCTGTGATGGGTTCTACGCGACCCAGACCTATGACGTGGATCTGAACAACCGGGAGCAGTTTAATCTGGCCCGCACCGTCATGTCGGACCACCTCGACGCATTTGCTCCACTGTGTGAGGAGTTGGTCTTTGCCACAGCGCCATCTAATCACGGCGAGTTCAGAACGGGCACTTCGAAGACAGTGACGGATCCAGCTCGAGACAACCGTGATCTAGTGATCTCAGACATGATCGCTGAGCTGGCCCCCCATCGCTGGCCGGGGCTCGAAGTCGAGACACCACACTTGACTGACGGTGATCCGTACCTGGCGACCTTCATGACTTCAGATGGCCCCGACGCTAGACGTATCGGTGTGATCCACGGTCATCAGGTTCGAGCTGCAGGAGGAGCCCCAATCATCAAGCTCGCCAACTGGTGGGCCCAGAACTTCATGAGTGACTACACGCGCCCCCGCGACGCCGTAGGTGTGTTCGCTGAGGAATGTCACATCATGCTGGCGGGTCACTTCCACCACCTGAACGTCTACACCGGCAAGTCGCGTATACTCGTGACTATGCCCGCCCAAGACCTAGGTAGTGAGTGGTACTCAACCGGCTCGGGCATCGACAACCCAGCAGGCCTCTTCTGTTTCACTGTCGATGAAACGCACCCCTTTCTGATGCAGCAGACGAAAGTCTTTGCATCGTGAAACCTCGGGCCTACACCTGTGTTGCTTGGTCGGCCACGGGCCCCGAGGAGCAGCTCGACGCAATCGCCGACTCTGTAGCCCGGGCTCGATCTCAGATCAGGATGATGTACGCAGACATGCATCCAGAAATCGGTGAAGAGTGGGTGGACACGGCGGTCATTAGGGTGAGCAATCACTGACCGGTTCGGTCGCAGTAGTGTAGGGTTCATTAAACCCCCACAGGACAGGAGTGCCGATGGGAATGCTCATTGGCTTCACGGGCCTTGCAGGTTCAGGCAAGGATACGGCTTGTGATTACCTCGTAGATAAGTACCCCTTCGTGAAACTCTCCTTCGGTGACGCTTTGCGAGAGATGGCGTTAGACATCGACCCCATGGTTGGTTCGTTGCAAATGGGCCACGGGATTGACCCCCTCCCCATCCACTATTCCCAAGCTCTCGACATGTACGATTACGAAAGCGCCAAGGCCGCCTTCCCTGAGATGCGACGCTTCCTCCAGCGCCTTGGTAATGAAGGGGTGCGAGAGCACTTTGGTGAAGATGCCTGGTCCGACATCGTTGAGTTCCACCTGCAAGCCTGGTCGTGTATCTCTGACGTGCGCTTTCAAAGTGATGCCTCGATGATTGCTCGACACGGGGGCATCTTGATCCGCGTTGACCGCAAGCCGTCCACCAAACACGAGTGGAAGGATCTGTCTGCGGAGAACCAATCACACACGTCGGAGACGGAGATGGCCGACATCGAGGTCGACTTCGTTCTTCCGAACCACGAGTCCATCGAAGACCTACATCGCAACCTCGAGTCGATACTTCAATTACTGGGGGTGTCCCATGGGTGATGATGACCTATTTGACGACGCGTGCCCTAACTGTTCTGCCAGGCGAACCCGTAGGCGGGGTCACCTCTGGCTTGCGATTAAAGTATTGGCCGTAATCTTCACGGCACAGGTGACGATCCTTAACTACCTTCTGATAAGAGAGTTCTTCTTATGAAACGGACCTTGACATCTGCCTGCTTGGCACTTGTTGCCATCCCGTTGGCCACACTGACTTGGGCGTACTGGCGCGAGATGGCTAGGGCTATGATTATCGGCGACGAGATCATGAAGAAGACCTACGAGGAAGAACCCCCCTCCACTGACTGGACCTACAACTTGGTGTCCCGTGATTGGTCCTCGGCTGACATCACTGCCACCCCGGGACCAACGGCATGAACGACGGGTGGGTGGACGGCTTCGAGAAATACACCATCCCTGGTCGCCCGGGGTTGAGCTACAGGGCCAACCCTTCGTTTCGTTACCTGATCCATTCGACCGAAAGCTCCACGGCTGATAGCGCCATTGGCCAATACTTGAAGGGCACTGGGTGCCCGCACTTCACGGTGGAGTACGGGCGTAATCTGAGATACCAGCACGTCCCCGTGAATCTCGGGTCCTACGCTCTCCGCAACGACGTTGGCGGGGTACAGACTAACGCCATCCCCTGCGTCCAGATTGAGTGGGTAGGCTTTGCCAAGAACGGGCGTTACAAAAGCTTAGATGAGTTGCAGTGGTTCGCTGAGGTCCTCACCCATATCGCCAAGGAACTTGTTGGGCTAGGAATGATCGATCAGAACTTCGAACTTGTCTGGCCTGAATTCTTTGATGACCAATCAGGTTTCACGCTGGCAACGAAGAATGCTAAACAGCGTGTCTCGGGTGAAGAGTGGTATTCGCCACGATGGACCCTGTACGGTCATCAACACGCTCCCGAGAACACGCATTGGGATCCAGGGAAGATCGACTGGGTCGTTGTGAGTAACCATTTCGATTCTCTATTCAAGAAGGAAGATCCAGTGGCAATCGCAGAACTTCAAGAGGATGTTAGGAAGCTCGAGAAGGCTGTTGCTGGGTTACGTGCACGCAACAAGCTCCAGAGCAACAGCATCAGCAACCTTCAGTCGCGCGTGACCCAGTTGGAGACTGACGGCCGGGTGGACGACTTCCAAGCCAAGATGCTTGTTCTGAGGAATCGCCTTGATGCCCTTGAGTTGTCAGGGATCCCAGTGAGTGAGGAAGACATTAGCCTCATTGCTGATGCTGCAGTGTTCACCGCGGTGACGGCATGGGCTGACAGCTTCTAGAACTCCCAGGTGGTAACGGCGCTGTCCTCCCTGCGCTCATTCTCCACCGGGACACCAGGGTCGGGGCAGTGTCTCGTAAGGGGTTGCGACGACCGCCCCGGCCCGCATTCTTTCTTGCGGGCCGACCCTTATGCGATGTTCCACTTCCGAGTGCGTGCCGCTTTGACCTCGATGAGGTCACCACGTCGTTCCATTGTTTCGAGCATGATTTGCAGCTCGTCACGGTTCAGTCCTCGGTGTTTCATCCTGCTGGCGAACAAGACGGCCAGGGACGTGGGCTCACCCTGCTTCTCTAGAGCGTCCATGATGGCGCTCTCGTTCTCGTCCCTGGTGTCTGTCGTGACATCCTCGCGTGTGGCGGCAAGGCATGGAATGACGAAGTCTTCCCAGAAGCACTTCGCTCTCATGTAGATACTCGGGGTGACGACCTTCGACCGTTCATTCAGCGCCATGAGTATGAGAAAGCGCTTGAACTGCACCTCGAGTCTCGCACCGATCTTGCCGAGGTCACCGCCGGATTCAGCACGGTCCTCTAGGTCAGCGCCATACTGATAGATGTCGTCGTCGAGGTCGATGCTTTGGTAAGACAGCACCCATTCGTTCGTACAGTCTTTGTGAACGGCGCTAAGCGCCAATATGGACCTGGCGGGGCTCAGCGTGTTGTCGCGCTGGCCACGATGTCTTGGGCGCTTCGTGCCCGGGAACCACATCCACCGGTTCGAGTAGCCGCTGGCCACATCTCGTCGCTGGACGAGATCTCGGAGGCGCTCGTTCTGTGTGGTGGTTAGTATCGAAAGTGATACATTCTCGGCGACATTCTTGCCACTCGTCACCG
>CAXMSI010000102.1:5823-6073 GCA_964196085.1 uncultured Acidimicrobiia bacterium
TCCCCCCCGTCTGTTGGACTCCGTCAGCGAGTTCCATGATGTATTCTTCGAGGGTGCTACTGTTGCGCCCCTTGAGGGTGCTGAGCCCGCTCATCTCTTCCACGAAGAGCAGAGCACGCTTTCCGGCATCACGGATGATTGGGCCATTGTCGTCGTCTGGGTCGGCGAGCATGGAGACGAGCGCCTCACCTGATCCCGGCTTTGTCAGGAAGTGAACACCGCGATCCTTGGCGGGACTGTCCATGTCTGG
>CAXMSI010000103.1:0-5705 GCA_964196085.1 uncultured Acidimicrobiia bacterium
CAGCCATGATTGCTGCCGCGAGGCCCGCAACGCCGTATGCCTCCGAGTCCCCGTACAACTCGAGGAGGTATGGCTGGATCGCGTAGAAGGCATAGGCTCCCACTCCCATCGTGAACGGGGCGGCAAGCATGAGCCAGCGCACCGGTCTGTTCTTGAGGCCACTTTCGATCGATTCTCTTACAAGGAGATTGAACTCCTCGGTTAGGCCGAGGTCCCTGTTGGGGGAGAAGCCGAGATCTTTCATCAGGACCCAGGCGGCGACGAAAGTGACCAGTAGGAGCCCCGCTCGCACGAGGTACGGCACACCTAGGTTCGTCACCTGAGCAATGTATCCGCCAGCCACAGAACCGCTGAGCATGGCAATTCCCGTGACGACTTGGCCTCGGGCGAAGACCGATTCGAGGTCACCGTCGAACTTGGAGAAGGTGAGGGCGTCAACCAGCCATGCCTCGACGGCTCCCGAGAAGAAGGTGAACCCAAGGCCTATAGACATCGAACTGAGGGCCCATCCCCAAAAAGGTCCTTGGGACGTCCACATGTAGAGGTAGAGCAAGGTTGAGACCAGCAGAGTCAGGGCACCTATTAGGTATGAAGTTCGTCTTCCCCAAGTGTCCGCTACGACCCCGGTGGGGATCTCAAAGAGCATGGCCCCGGCGGTGTAGAAAGCGTTCGCAGCAAAAGCCTGCGTGGCCGAGAGGCCGGCATCGAGGAGAAATAGCGTGTTGATTCCCCAGATGAAGGACGCAGACAGTGTGGTCAGGAGGGTGAGCGTAAGGTAGGTTCTCTGGACCTGCTGAGCTGCTGCTGTCATTGGTAGAGGTTAGACGCGGATCGGCCCAGTCGCTGAACCCCCAAAGTACGCATACATGCGGCAACAAGTCCAGGGTTCCCAGATACATATGCGTGCACTTTTTGTTGGTGGGGCCGCTTACGGAGCCTTTGGGGTTAGGTGGTGGTGAGGAGGCAGTTGCCTAGGACTTGCTCGCCGCGTTCTTTCGTCGAGGCTTCGAGGATGAAGTCTCCTCCTCCGGCCCAGATTTTAGTGACCACTGTCTCTCCAGGGAATACCACTCCGGTCATCCTGGCGTCGAAGCTCGCAACCTTCTTGACGTCGCCGTCAAGGGCAGAGTCGACAGCAGCCTTGTGAGCAATGCCGAACGTACAGAGGCCGTGGAGAATGGGGCGGTCGAAGCCGGCGAACTTGGCGAACATCGGCTCGGCGTGGAGTGGGTTCATATCCCCGCCGGCCAAACGGTAGAGGAGGGCTTGTTGGGGCATGGTGGGTGAATTGACGATGAAGTCCGGTTCACGATCTGGGATCTCCACTTCGAGCGAGGCTCCTGATTGCCCTCCGAACCCGCCTTCGTCACGACAAAAGATGGAAAAGGTGTTGGTGAACAGCAGATCGCCGGTTGCCTTGTCGTGAGTTTCTGCAACAAGCTTCACGACGGCTGCCTTGCCTTTGTCGAGGACTTCGCTCACCCGAGCCGACGAGATCGCTGTGGCCTCGGTTGGAATTGGCTTATGGAGAACGAACCCTTGCTCTCCATGAAGGACCTTCATCAAATTCACGTCGATACCTGGGATGGTATTCATGAGCCAAACTGCTCGAAAAGGCGGGACCACGGCAAAGGACGGGAGCACTTTGAGATTGGCTTCGTACGTGTATTCCAGCTCTGATGTACTGGTGGGGTTGGTGTACCCGGCGCCCAACCCAAGGTGATAGAGGATTACCGCGTCGGCGTTCCACGAATACTCGAGTGAGATGGGTTCGGCGGCTAGCGCTGTGGCAACGTCGATGGACATGAGCATCTCCTGGTGGTGTGCTCAGAATGTTACGACGCTTTTCAGGTAGAGCCGGCCAAGGCTTCGTTCGCTATGCGTTGGCGGGAACTGCGCCTTCGCGTTCGACCAGTCGCGAGAGGTCGTCTTTCTTGACCATTCCCGAATGACGCCACCTCGGACGCAGGCTCTGCTTTGCATCGTTGAGCAGAACAAAAGTGGGGGTGGACATAACTCGGAATTGGGCTACAGCATCGGGAGCGTTTGCTACGTTTACCTTGACCACGTTGAGGGAGCCCTGATACTCGTCCGCGAGCTCGTTTACGAGGCCGTCCATGATTTGGCAGGGGCCGCAACTCGCCTGCCAAAAGTCGATAAAGACAGGCTTACCCTCATTGACGATCTGTTGGATCTCGTCGAGGCTGAAAGCCTTTGTGGGCTTGATACGTTTCGATTTCTTGAAGAGGGCCATTCGGGGTTCCTTATTTACTGTGCCGTCAGGATAGAACGAACGGGCGCCGAGATCTATTCCTCGACTTCCCAAACTATGTCCCAACGATCCATACAGTCGGCACAGCGGTAGGCCACCACGTCGCCATGGAGGAACCCACCTTCAGGTGGGTAGGACAGCATGCCGCAAACGCCGAGACAGTCAACGCAGATGATTTCTGCAGGCGGTTGGTCAGGGGCGACGGGGTGCATCGATCGTCTTTGAGAAGAATCTCAGCGTCACGAATCCCACCAGACCGGCTAGGCCTGAACCGATGAAGATGCCGATCTTGGCCATGTTTGCAAGCTCGGTAGTTGGGAACGCCAACCCCGTGACAAAGAGTGCGACAGTGAAACCGATGCCGGCAATGGCTGCAAGACCTAGGACGTGGGACCAATTGGTCTCAGGTGGTAGCACCCCAATATTGAACCGAACAGCGAGCCATGTGAAACAAAAGACCCCGAGGATTTTTCCAACGAGGAGACCGGCTCCAACACCTAGGGCGACCGGATGAGTGAGTGCGTCACTCAAGCTGATGCCTGAGAAGCGAACGCCGGCGTTAGCAAGAGCAAAGAGAGGAATGATGCCAAATGAACTCCACAGCTGGAGTGAGTGCTCAAGGCGGTCGAGAGGCGAAATTGATTCTGTGGCAAGTTTCATGATCTGTCGGGCTTCGTGGTCGATGTGTTCCCGATCTGCTTGGCTCCTAACTAAGGCTGGGAAGGTATCCATGACCTTGCGGGCCTTCGTGTCGAACTCTTCTGAGTCGTAGCGGGGCCGAGCCGGCGTGATGAGCCCAAGGACTACTCCTGCAATTGTGGCGTGCACGCCTGATTCGAGCATGAAGTACCAAGCAACGATGGCGCCGACGATATAGAAGACCATCGACCTGACTCCAAACCGGTTGGCCAATGCGATGACAAGCAGCGACACACCTGCTGCGATGAAGAGCTCGATGTTGAGCTCGGTGGTGTACTTGATGGCGATGACAGCAATGGCACCGATGTCGTCAGCAATCGCAAGGGCAAGAAGGAATAGTTTGGCTCCGATTGGGACTCGCTTGCCCAAAAGGCTGAGTACTCCGAGAGAGAAAGCGATATCGGTGGCCATTGGCACACCCCAGCCGTCGGCTCCGGGACCATCGCCGACGAAGAGGATGAATACCAGCGCTGGAATGATCATGCCGCCCAAGGCAGCAATCGCTGGGAGGGCGGCCGCCTTTGGATCTCTCAGTTCGCCGACAACGAGCTCACGCTTGATCTCGAGGCCAACCACGAAGAAGAACACAGCCATGAGGCCGTCGTTTATGAAGTGGAGGAGACTCTCGTTGAAATGAATGGGTCCAAAGCTGAACTCAATGTGCATGTCGAGGAGAGCGAAGTAGGACTCATAGGCATCGGAGTTAGCCCAGATGAGAGCAATCGCCGCAGCGATGAGCATGATGATGCCTGACGCTGCTTCGATCCGAGCGAACTGCAGGATCGGCCGCACAAAGCGGCTGCGAACGAAGCGGTCAGGAGTAAGCCAAGAGGCGTAAGCGTTATCAGCCATAACTCGTGATAGTAGCGGTGTTCGGGGTCCTGTCTGAACCCGGGCAGGCACGACGCCTACAACAGCATCGACGACTTCATGCGAGCCGTTGCTGGTGTAGGCGTAGCTGTCGCTGGCTCGTTAGCCGATTGATTGGCCGGCCGATTTGAGTTGCTCACAAGCAAGTTGTATTCGAGAGCTCATCCCAATCTCAGCTGCCTTCATATAGGCGCGTGGGTCGTAAACCTTCTTGTTGCCGACCTCACCCTCGATCTTGAGCATGCCGTCGTAGTTCTTGAAGATGTGGTCCACGACTGGACGAGTGAACGCATACTGAGTGTCGGTGTCAATGTTCATCTTTATTACGCCATACTCAAGCGTCTCATGAATGTCGTCGAGGGTGGAGCCTGAGCCGCCGTGGAACACCAAGGAGTAGCGAGCGTCCTCGCCGTGAGCAGCTGCCATTGCGTCCTGGCCCTCTTTTAGGATCGCTGGCCGGAGCTTTACGTTGCCCGGCTTGTATACCCCGTGCACGTTGCCGAATACAGCTGCGAGCAGGTACTGGCCTCGCTCGCCTGTGCCGAGCACCTCAGCTGTGCGGAGCATGTCCTCGGTGGATGTAAACATCTTGTCCGCGGCATCAGAATTATCAACGCCGTCTTCTTCTCCACCTACTACCCCGATTTCGAGCTCGAGGATGATGTCGAGTTCGGCGCACTCATCGAGGAGTGCTGAGGCGATCGCCAAGTTGTCTTCCATGGGAATAGCCGACGCGTCAAGCATGTGTGACTGGAAAAGTGGTGGCAAGCCAGCGGCTTTGCGCTCCCGCGAGATTGCCAACAAAGGGCGAATGAACCCATCAACCTTGTCAGCTGGGCAGTGGTCGGTGTGGAGAGCGACATTGATTGGGTACCTCTCAGCCAAGATGTAGGCAGCCTCTGCTAGAGCATGAGCCCCGTGGGCCATATCCTTGACGTTGAGGCCAGATGCGAATTGGCCAGCACCGTGGGACACTTGAATGATGCCATCGGAGCCAGCGTCAGCGAAACCCTTCAGAGCGGCGTTGATGGTCTCGGTGGAAGAAATATTGATCGCGGGGTAAGCGAACTTTCCTGTTCTTGCCGCAGCGATCATCTGGCGGTACTTCTCAGGACTTGCGATTGGCACGTTGGCTCCCAGTGGTTTGGAAGCGCCATCGTAGGTCAGGTCGGGACATTGAGGGAAATCTGAGTAGATAGGACCAAATCACTCGGCGGGTCGGGGGCCGAGGGCTACTCGGCCGGTGAGAGTGGTCTGTTTGGTTCGAGGTGGGGGTGGAACTGGCATCCTTGTATGTCTCGATACAAGCGCTCGGGGTCGTGGCCTTGAGCGAAGCCTCGCTCGCCTACGACCTCCATGCCGAGGTCTGCCACCCTGAGGAAGGCTACGGCGGCGTTGGTTTTGCGACTCAGCACTCGCTTCTTCCGAGAAATCTTGCAGACAAGTGTGTTTGTCTGGGGGTCCTTGAGCCTTGCCGACTGTGTGTCAGACCTTTGGATGCGTAGCCTTACGCCAATGGCGATGGCAACGACAAAAGTAGCTCGGACACTTTTCCTCATGTTGGGCCTATTCATGACTGCCATTGCGTTTGCAGGCATCGTGATTCCGGGCTTGCCTTCGACCGGACCGATCCTTCTTGCCGGTTACGCCTTCTCGAAATCTTCTGAGAAGTTCGACCGCTGGCTACTCAATCACCGCCTGTTTGGGCCCGTCGTCCGCAGCTGGCGCCTTCACAGGGGATTCACCAAGCGGGTTAAGCAGTTCTCCTTAGCTGGTATTACTGCGACCTTCGGACTCTCGCTCTACCTCACCAACTGGTCCACGGTGGCGAATGTTGTCTTTGTTGCTTTCGCCGTTGTGCTGT
>CAXMSI010000103.1:5715-5992 GCA_964196085.1 uncultured Acidimicrobiia bacterium
GGGCTCGACCAACCGTCGCCGCCAGTGACAGAGAAGTACTGATGAGTCTTACTTATGAAGATTTGGCTGTTTGAGCTCGCCGGTTTCCGAACATCCTGAGGCGTAATCTAAAGACGCCGAGCAAGGTATCCACGGTGCGACACCTGCAGATCGCCTACTCGTAGCTGATTGCCTCGAGGACGTTCATGTTCGAGGCGTTGTAGGACGGGAAGATGGCTGCCAATACTCCGGCAATGCCAGCTCCAACAAATCCAGCAAATAGCCACACCCATGGCAC
>CAXMSI010000104.1:0-5706 GCA_964196085.1 uncultured Acidimicrobiia bacterium
CCGAACAACTTCACCAGAGCTCAACGCCTCCACTGCAGCCGCCACAGCGAGGTAGGTCTTGCCCGTACCAGCAGGCCCAATACCAAATATGACCGTACTCGACGCAACAGCGTCCATATAGCGTCGCTGGCCGGCCGTCTTGGGACGAACAATGCGCCCAACAGCGACAGGAATACCACCAGACAACACCTCGGAGGGCCGTTCCTTTCCTTCTTCCACCATCTCAATGATGCCCGAGACCAGCGCTGCATCAATCAGCCGACCGGTCTTGGCTAGCGCTATGAGTTCTTGAAGTGCAGTTTGAACATGACGAGTCGACTCGGGTTCTCCTGACAACAGGAGTTCGTTGCCGCGGGCAACAATCCGAGTAGGGGCGAAAGCCTCCTCAAGCTGCCTGAGATGAGCATCGTGCTGTCCCAAAAGCTCGAGCATTAGCCCATCGTCAGGGACGAGGATCTTCGAATGAACGGTGGTTGTCTCTAGCGACATAGCTGGGGGTTAGCCCAACCTCCTTTGCTAAGCACGTATGTGCCTTGAGTGGTTCCAACCCAACGTAGTAACGTCGAGCTATCACGTTCGGTTCCTGAGGCCGATTGTGAGACCGAATTCTACGCCAGTTAGGGCCGCTCTATGCCAACTTTGTTCACACGTATCATTGACGGTCAAATTCCGGGTCGATTTGTCTGGCAAGACGACCAATGCGTGGCGTTTCTCACCATCGCTCCACTGTCTCCTGGGCACACCCTGGTCGTGCCTCGAGACGAGATTGACCATTGGACTGAAGCTGATCCGGGGCTCTGGAGTCATTGCACATTGGTGGCTCAGACCATCGGTCGGGCCATCTCCGAAGCCTTCGGTCCGCTTCGAGTCGCACAGATCGTCGCTGGATTCGAAGTACCGCACATGCACATCCACGTGTTCGGAGCAGACTCAGAAGCCGGCCTGAACTTCGCGTTGGCCGAGGCCAACATCAGCGCCGAGACCCTCGATGAACATGCCGAAAAATTGAGAGCCGCCATCAACCAGTTGGGTAGCAAGAAGAAGGGCTAACCAGGTGTGTCTTGTTAGCCGGATGGGTCCACCGACCCAAAGCAGACAACTACTTAGCTACCAAAGCCTCTAAGACATCTTGTATCGAGCCTTCTTCTCCCGAGACAATCTGCTGCAGCACACCTAGGTCGCTCGCTCGGATGGTGAGGGTGTTTCCGCTGAAGTCATGTCGCATCCGCTGGATTGCGGTCAAGAACTGATCTACGAGGTCCATGTTTGGCCCGGTCCCGTTCTCGAGCGCGTTGAGATCGATCGTGACCGAAGCATTGGCAAGATCTTTGCGGGAGTTACCTGTACGGGGAAGCAGTTCTTCAAGAGGGACCTCGTAGAACTCAGCCAACCGTTGCATACGAGGAACCGAGAGTGCGCGCTCTCCGCGTTCGTAAGCACCCACGACGCTCGCTTTGAACTCAGTCTCGGACAGTGCCTCAATCTGGTGCAGGGAGTACCCTTTTTGCTTACGGATCGCCCTGAGACGTTGTCCGACTGCCTTGTTGAACTCATTACTCACGCCGGAACCATACCACAGCAAGGCCAGTGAGACCACCACTCTCAGTAAGGTTTCTAGCGTCACGGTCAGGCGATACTTCCCAAATCCCGCATTACAACCATGGACCGGCCAGGGGATCTAGGCTTGATTCATGCGTACCCCCTTGATTCTTGGACTTTTTCTGCTCTCTGCCTGTACGACTTATGTGGTCCCTCCGACCACACAAGGGAGTCTTACGTCCCACCCAGAACCAACTCCTTCGGCACCGCCCACGACCCAGCCAACCGCTGTCTCTCCCACTACAACAACAACGACAACCGTCGCCCCAACCACCACCTTGGCGCCCCAGCCGCTGGTGATTCACGGTACCGGGGACGTGGCTCTCGACCCGAGCTACATCCCATCATTTCGCTCCAACGGCTATGAAGACGCATTCAGCGGACTGGAAGGATTATTCGCCAATGACTCACTCACAGTGATCAACCTTGAGTGCCCCATCGCCAGATCGGGGTCGATCTGGGAGAAGGCGTTCAACTTCCGTTGCGATCCAGCAGCCATCCCTGCCATGGTCGAGGCAGGCGTCGATGTTGCCAATCAGGGCAACAATCACATCCTGGACTTTGGGTACAAGGCACTGGAAGAGAGCCTCAACCAACTCCGAGGCGGCGGCATTTACGCTGTGGGCGCCGGACTCACCCCAGCAGAGGCCTACCAAGCCAGCTATATCAGGGTCAGCGACCTTACCGTGGGAGTCCTCGGTTTCGGTGGCGTCTCGCCAGGTAGCCACTGGCTGGTGAGCGAATCACATCCAGGAATGGCCAGTGGAGACGATACCGCTCTCATGGTCGCAGCGGTTGAGGCGGCATCGGCAAATGCCGACATTGTCGTTGTGACAATCCACTGGGGTTGGGAGCTAGACCGCGAACCACGCCAAGACGACATCGACCGAGCAACAGCAATGATTGACGCGGGAGCGGACATCATATTCGGTCATCACCAACATCGGCTCCAACCCATGAGCTGGTACAACGACCGGCCTATCTTCTGGGGACTTGGTAACTTCGTCTGGCCAAGGCTCTCCGCGGCAAGTGCCGACACCGCAGTTGCCGAAGTGGTGATCAGCCCAGAGGGGGAGATCGTTGAGGCTTGTCTCATCCCAGCGACGATTGTTCGCTCAGGACACCCAACACTCGACGAGCCCTATACAGGTTGCGACGGCATTGAGAGCGCTGTCTTCGAACTGCCCTGACCAGAATCGGAGGTCAGGAACCCGGCCATACTTCTCTATCGGGTCCGGAACCAAGAACGTGACTCGACTACCGACTCGCCAGCTGCGGTGGCGTAGTCGCGGAGCAGATCCTTCTGTTCTGAATTGAGTCCCGTAGGAACCGCGACATTGGCTTGAATCACCATGTCTCCTCTTCCCCGGCGGTTGAGACGAGGCATGCCCTTGGCCGCAACTCTGAAGAGTGTCCCATGCTGGGTACCCTCGGGAACAGTCAGTGAGTGATCCCCGCCTTCGATGAGTGGAATATCAATTTGGGCGCCGAGCGTCGCTTCGGCAATTCCCAACTCGAGCCGGACGATGAGGTGCTCTCCCTCTCTCTCGAATCGCTCATCTTCAGCTAGGTGCACTTCGATGAAGAGATCACCCGAACCCCCAAGGCGGCCAGCAGACTCACCCTGTCCACTCATACGCAGTCGGGTGCCGTGGTCGACCCCCGCCGGAATCTGAACCGTTACTTCTCGGTCGCCTTGGACTGTCCCGGCTCCCGAACAGGTGAGACATGGCTCGGGAATGATTGAACCCGAGCCAAAACAACTGCGACATTCGACCATTGACATCACTTGACCGAACACGCTCTGGCGAGCGACTCTCCTGACTCCTTGGCCAGCACACTCATCACAAGTGGCTGCCTCAGTGCCGTCAGCTGCTCCCCTACCGTGGCAGTCGTCGCAGGCAACCGCTCCCCGGAACTCAACGGTGTGCTCGATTCCGGTGTAGGCATCTTCAAGAGTGAGTTCCGTGCGCGCCAAAACATCACGACCCCGCGATCGATTGGCTCCGCGCGAGGCGGCGCCAAACAGGCCACCATCCCCGAACACACCCCGCAGAAGATCGTCCAGTGAAGCACCGAACATGCCGCTTAAGTCGCCAAGGTCTCCTCCTCGGTCGTACCGGGCACGCTTGTCAGCGTCTGACAAGACTTCGTAAGCCGATGCCACCTCGCGGAATTTCGCCTCGGCTTCGGGATCGTCAGGGTTGGCATCAGGATGAGTCTCCCGAGCCAACTTGCGGAAAGCTTTCTTGATGGTGTCAGCATCGGCGTCGCGTTCGACCCCGAGCGTGTTGTAGTAGTCATCTGCCATGAAAGCTACAGGTTAGGGCGCTGGTGGAGTTCCGAGGAGTCCAGCCAACACCTCCGAAACCTCTTCAACCACAGAAATCGTTCGGCCGTAATCCATGCGCATCGGACCGATCACACCAACTGCTCCAGCGTCGGCCCCACCCAGCGCATACCGAGCAGAAACCACAGCGACATCTCCGCCAATCGAAACGTCGTCGCCAATCTGGATGAGCGTCCCTGCATTCGCCCTCGCCAGGATCCGCAGCAACATCGCTTCCCTTTCCAGCACCTCAAGGACCGAGTTCACAGCCGCAACATCTGCCCAAGCAACACCGGCGTTCGATGTACCTGCGACATAAATCGTGCGGGTGCCCCTCTCACTTTCTTTCGTCAGCGACCAAGCCCGCGCAATAAGCTCTGCAACTGCATCGTCAATGCCCGCTACCTGTGGGGTAGCACTGGAGCTGTCGAGGGCGGCGCTCAAGAGCTCTTCGGCCTGGCCAATCTCGGCTTCTGACAAGGCCGTACCAAAGGTCAGCATTTCTTGTGTGACCTGGCCCGAGCCTCCAATCAAGATGACCATCACCGTGTTCGGCGAGACAGAAACACAGTGAACTGCCTTGATACTTTCCCCGTCGAGTCCAGGCCCCAGCAGGACAGCCGGGTACTGAGTGACCTCCGATAGGAGACCTGTGGTTGCCTTCAGTAGCCGCGAAAGCTCTGTGTGCACTGATTCGAAAAAGCTGTGAATGCGGACCTTGGTCGTCGACCGCAGCGCCACAGGCGCGAGATGATCAACGTAATAGCGGTACGCCTGGCCGGTAGGCACCCGTCCCGCCGAAGTGTGCGGTTGCATGGCGTACCCATCTCGCTCGAGTGCAGCCAGGTCGCCTCGAACAGTGGCTGATGAGACCGCAAGTCCCGAGCGCTCGAGCACAGCACGAGAACTCACTGGCTCACCCGAGCCAATGTACTCTTCAATCAAGGCCCCGAGGACCACCGAACGCCGCTCGTCAAGCATAAGAGGAGCGTATCAGCCTTCGTAGGTTCAAGGTTAAGGGGCAATGGGAGTTCTACTGCGGTCGGCACTGCCGACGGCTAGCCCAAAACCGAGTTGACGAGCTACGACTTCTCCAAACCCAATACAACTCTGATGACTGCGTCGGTCAACAGAGGGTTCTGCACTACAAGCCAGTCGTCTTCCACCTTCATCACTCCGGCTGCGAGAAACCTTTCGCCTTCAGGACTTTCCAACAAGGCGGATCCGCCAGAGCCAAGCTTCACACCCTCTATGCGGCGGAGACCGACCATCAAACGTTCGAGTTCCCTATCCCATCCAGCAATTATTTCAGATCCCTGACGAGGAGACTGGCCAATCTCGACCCGCCTGAGGTAGGCATCCAGCGATCGTACATTCCTGAATCGCACCCCGCCTCGGTATCCATGGGCGCCAAGTCCATAGGCCTCGTAGCTTCCGTGATTCCACACTCTTCGGTTGTACCGACACTCGTGACCCGGTTTGGCGTAATTCGAAACTTCATATCGTTCAAGCGATGCACCGAGCATCTCTTGGGCCATCTCATAGCGATCAGCCTGCACGTCATCGTCGGGGCTCGGCGCCCCACTGGCAACGTCCCGCGAGAGCTGCGTCCCTAATTCCACTGTGAGGGCGTACGTCGACACATGATCAGGCTCCAGCGACAACGTTCGCTGAAGAGTGCTCTTCCACGAGTTCGCTGTCTCTACGGGATGACCAAAAATTAGATCAATACTGACCGAATTGAAACCCGCCGTTCGGGAGTGCGAGAAGGCCTCTTC
>CAXMSI010000104.1:5716-5970 GCA_964196085.1 uncultured Acidimicrobiia bacterium
TGCTCGGGGGAATGGCGCCGACCTAGGGCTCCGAGCACCTTCTGATCGAACGACTGGGCCCCCATTGACAATCGATTTACTCCGGTTGCTCGCATCCCCTGAGCAATGTCCAAGGTCCAATCCTCTGGATTGGATTCCATTGTGATCTCAGCGTCGGACTCAAGGCCGTGCTTCGTCCGTATCGCTGCTACCAGGTCCCCGATGAGATTCGGTGCAATTGACGAGGGCGTACCACCACCAATGAACAGCGCACC
>CAXMSI010000105.1:0-5933 GCA_964196085.1 uncultured Acidimicrobiia bacterium
AATTCGAAACATGGCTCGACCTAACAACTCAATACCAAAGAACCAGCAAAACGGCCGCACAACCCCAGTCAGGGCCGCGATTTGGAGAGGCCGAAGTGGCTTCTACTCTCCCAAGCTGAGTTAGAACCACACCTGTGATGCGGTTCCATAGAACATTCTGTTACCGAACAGGGCGCTCCTACTTGTTGTGGGGGCTTCTCTCATCGGAGAACACATGAATTCCAGCATTCTGGAGGACAGGCTTGACTGAATCGTAGTGGGTTCGAAGCAATCGCTTTGGCAGTCTCGACTACGCCCAACTCTCGACCATGGTTGCCAACATTTTCCCGAGATGCATGCTGACCATCGACTCAAACTGATCGAGCGTCTCAAAGTTGTGGAAAGCGCTCTTGTAGCTACCGTCATCGTTCCTGAAGTGGCCCTCGATATAGTCATTGAGCTGTTCGACCTGATCCAGCTGCTCCATGACGACCGCTCGATCCTCCAGGATGACGCTCGGAACGAGTGTCTTCCGGTACACCAAGATCTCAGGGCGGCCGTGGTCTAGGTGGCCGCGCATCGCCTCCTCAAACTCGAAGATGGTTCCTGACTCGTACCGCGAGCCGTCGTCCCTCAGGATCGAAGCAGGCAATTCCGAACCGATGCGGGACCACAGAATTCCAATGTATATGTCGGACTCGCTGGGCTGTTCGATCTGAGCCTGGAAGGTGTCGGAGGCGACCAGAGGTTCCTCCTCCCACAGAATCGGGATCATGAACGCCCTTCCGGCGAACTCCTCATTGAGAATCCCGATGACATGCTTCACAACCCGCCGCTCGGGGATGACATCTCCAGGCGAGGAAATAAAGACCCGTACGTTTCGAGCAAACTGCCTCCGGAGCCGGTACTTCTCTAAGACTGTCCCAATACGGGTACGAAGTAGAACAGGGTTGAATGGTTTCGCAATGTAGTCTTCAGCTCCCGCTGCGATACATTCCGCCATCTTGCCCACATCGTCCACAGCAGAGAGCATGAGTACGGGCACATGTTTTAGCACCGGATCGAGCTTGAGCCTCCGGAGTGTCTCAAGTCCATCTATCCCAGGCATGAGCAGGTCTAGAAGGACTAGGTCCACAGGGTTGTCCACCATGAACTCCAAGGCTTCCTCACCACCTTCTGCCAGTTTTACGGTGTAGCCCTGGTTACTCAATCGGCGGTTGAGGAGGCTTCGATTCATCGAATCGTCGTCAACCACCAATATCTCTCCATGCGCGTCGAACCTCGACGCCATGCTCGCCTCGCCTGAGAAGCGTGTATCCCCAGACGCATCTGGTTGCGAGGTTGCGTCGTCAAACGTTGTGAGACCAACGAATTGATCCCGGATGAGTTGGGTTTCGATGCGCTCGTCGAGGGCTTTCCGCGCTTTGGAGATATTCTCGAGGTCGGGTCTCAGCTCATGGTCAACGATCTCTGGGTTTGCCAGTAGCGCCTCAATCAACGCCCCAGTAGCCGCAGTCTCCCCTAGCAGTTTCCTTTGAGCTTCGGGCAAGTCCAACGCGCTGAGAGACAACTTGGCCTGGCCCAATAGTTCGCTAATGATCACCAGTAGCCGCTCTCCCCCAGCGTTGATTGAGGCGAGATACTCTCGGGCGAAGGCAGGGAGGTCTTCCTCGTAGTCCTCGAGCAACATCTCGGAATAGCCTGTGATGTGACCGACAGATGTCCGGAGATCGTGTCGAACGTTAGACAATTTTGACGCAAAAGCGGCTGCTTGGCGCTCGTTATCTCGCGAATCGGTCTCGTTGCTCATCCTGGCAAAGTCGGCTCGAACTCGCGGTGGTAGCGGTGGATTACCCACAAGTACACCTCAAACAGGGACTGCTCTTCAAGAGCCTCGAAAATACTCTTCCGCTGCTCCCACGTATCGGCTGAAGCGAGGCGTTCGCTCGCAACTCTGAAATACATCTCTTGGTTCTCGTACTGCCAGTGGAGTTCTTGAGATGCAAGCTTGTATTGGTACAACTCCCACAGAGCGAGCAAAAGAGGCAGCAGACCCATCAGGAAGATTAGGGCGGTCTTGACCTTCAGACCTTCCACTATGTAGTAGTGACTGAGGTCTTTTGCGAAGAAATACAAGAGTATGGCCGAAAGGAAGGAGAGACCAAACAAGGCTGATCGGGTCAGGTCAAGCCGCCGCTCCTTACTCCCGAGCGTTTGCACCTTTGCACTCAAATAGCCTGCCTGATCATCGATCCAGTCTTCGCTAATCGCTGCGAGTTGTTCGGGGCTCGGCTCGTTGCGAGCTTTGACTAGGGGCACGCCAACCTTTCGAGAGTCGATCAGCGGCCCGAAGCCAGCCAAGTTCTCGACCCCTGTGAGGTGAAGAAGGCGGTCTCCGGCCCAAGCCTCACCGATCCCGGCTCTAGTGAGATAGAACCGAATTCGGGCCGTTTCGGCGATGGCGCGGTTCACAAGGTAGTGAGCCAGCCAGTCTCCACGGGAACCAACCTTTGACAAAACAACTGCCGCTGCAACCAACACCAAGTAGGCCGCGATATAGGGCTGGGTTGTTGAGATCTTCGCGTATACAAGGAAGAAGAACCCCATGAGAGCTCCAATAATCCCCAGCCATCTGAATACTTTGGTGGAGTAGCCCCCGTAACGGAGGGCGAGGCTATCGGCTTCGACGTACATGGCATTGATCTCGTCGAGACGGCGTTGGACTTCGGGAGTCGGCGTTGCTGACCCAAGTGGTAACGGGTTCGAAATTTCACTCGAGCTCATGCTGTTGAACAGTTCCGCCCGTTCCTGCATCTCGTCGAAAAGGGCTGCTGGGAAGCTGCGAGTCAATGAGACACCTTCGCCGACCGAAGGACGAACCAAGAAGGCCGTTGTGGCCTCAGGCTCTTGGTCGTTGGTGGATCGACGAACTGGAATCCAGACAGCCGCCAACCGGGAAGCCGAGTCCGTTTGCCAGCCACCCTCGGATGCTTCGTCGAAGGACTCCGGGAGTTCCGCAATACCGAGGAAGCGACTGAGCGTGTCCGCTGTTCCCCCAGTGACCCGTTCTCTGTCGCCGTCCCATAGGACAAGAGGGAGGTTGGTTCGCCGCGCCAAGTAGTCGCCTAACCGAGCGTAAGCGCCATCCCGGAGCTCATCGACCAGATCTTCAGAGTGAGCTAGGAGGGAAATCTCCTCAACAACCATCCCAGGCGACGCAACCAATGCCTCGAACTCTTCGAGCCCTCCGTCTGAGAAATCCGACCGATACTGGTCCAAAGACATCGGCAGCACCGCCCGCACTGCCAGGCCAAGGTCCATCGCAGCTCGAGAAACAATAGAATCTGCTCCAGATGCGAGTCCGGTAACTACCTCAATCCGCACATCAGGGATACGATCTCGAATTTGACGCAAAACCTCGGTTACCCGAAGTGTGAGAGATGCAACATCTCGTTCCGGGATATCGCGGTGACCCGAAACGCCAATCACGTAGGTCAGTCCTGTGTTGAGCTGCTCGCTAATCTGAGTCATCGCGTCTTTTCAGTTGCCGAGAAGGGCTTCCATTTTGCCAAGGAGCCTTTTCAGATCGACAGGTTTGGTGTCGTAATCATTGCATCCCGCTTCAAGCGCCTTTTCCCTATCTCCCGCTAAGGCGTGAGCTGTAAGCGCAATGATCGGCAGGTTTTGCGTGGCAGGGTTCCCTTTGATGGCTCGAGCAGCATCCCATCCATCCATCACTGGCAAGCTCATGTCGAGCAAGATGATGTCAGGCGATTCAGTCGCAGCTAGATCCACTCCTTGCTGGCCGTCAACGGCCATGACTATCTCATACCCGCGCTTTATCAACCGCCGAGAAAGCATGTCCCGGTTCATCTCATTGTCTTCCACCAGCAGTACCTTCGTCACCCTTAAGACCTCAGTTCCTTAACGTCGTACCTGTTCACACCGCACCAGACTGCTACCACGGGCATCACAATTTTCACGATGGAGAGTCATTCGATAGGACTTCTCTAACCTGAGTCAGTATATCTAGCACTGCACCGTCGCTCTTCTGCATGACACTCGCAACACTTGCCATAAGCTGGCTTCGTTCCTCCGACGTCAGATCTTTGGCAGTGACCACTACGACCGGGACATCCAGATTCTCAGGATCTGCCTTGAATGTGGCCATGAAATCAAAGCCGTCCATGACCGGCATCATCAGATCGAGAATTATTAGATCGGGACGTTGATCAGCCAACACGTCCAGTGCCACGGCACCGTTCTCTGCTTCAAGCACCTCAAAGCCGCTCGACCGCAGGCTTCGAGTCAGCCGTTCTCTGTCGTCAGGGTTGTCATCAACCACCAACACGACGCCAGAAGTTGAACCCAGTTGCGTTTCGACGATTCGCAGCAGCTGAGCACGGTCGATCGGCTTCGTCAGTGAGTCGATTGCTCCGAACTTAAATTGTTGCTTCCGGTCGATGTCTGCCGACACCATTACCACGGGGATATTCGCGAGACGATCGTTCTTCTTGAGCGCTTGGATAGTCTCCCAGCCGTCCTTACCGGGCATGTTGATATCGAGTGTGATCAGAGCAGGGAGGACCCTCAAAGCCTCGGCAATGCCCTTCTCTCCGGACTCAGCAGTAACCACCTGATGCCCTTCTGCCATGAGCGTGCGCCTGATAATGTCCCTAGCCTCCGGGTCGTCATCGATGACAAGGATCGTCGCACCCCGGTCCTGCCCGGGAACGAGATCCTCAGGACCGACCGACACGACCGATTCCCCACCAGCATCACCGTCGGGTTCGGCGTCCTCACTCTGCTCCACGACATCAGCAGGGAGTTCAATCGTGAAGGTAGTGCCAACCCCGACCTCGCTTGAGATAAGGATGTCACCACCCATCATCTGAACCAGTTGCCGGGTCAATGCCAGTCCGAGACCGGTCCCGCCGAAGTCCCTTGTAGTGGAGTCGTCGGCCTGGGCGAATTCCTCGAAGACATGTTGCAGTTTGTCCTGGGGGATGCCAATTCCAGTGTCGGCTACCGCCATAGCAACCCAGTCATCTCCATCTCGAACCTCCTTCTGCACTGAGAGAGTCACTGTTCCATGGTCAGTGAACTTTGCAGCATTCGAGAGTAGGTTGAAGAGCGACTGGCGGATCTTGGTCACATCTGCGTGCATGTCTCCAAGGTCATCTGCAAAGTCCAGAACGAAGTCATTCTCATTCTTATCGAAAAGGTTCACCGCCGTGCTGGCGACCTCGTCCAGCAGCGTTGGAAGGCTGAAGGTTTCGAGGAAAAGGTCCATCCTGCCGGCCTCGATCTTGGATAGATCCAAAACGTCGTTGATGAGCGAGAGCAAGTGCTTTCCTGCCCAGTTGATCTTGTCAAGGTCGGGCACCATCTCGTCGTACCCTTCGTCCTCAGCATCCTCCCGAAGCATCTCGCTATAGCCAAGAATCGCGTTCATGGGGGTCCGCAGCTCATGGCTCATGTTGGCGAGAAACGAACTCTTCGCACTATTGGCTCGTTCAGCTTCCTGCGTCGCCTCAGCCAGAAGCCGTTCGGTCTCCTTCCGTGCCGAGATATCGACGACCGAGACGAACACCTTGGACCATGACACCTCTGAACCAGGTGCAATCGCTACGGACACAAGACAGACACCCGCCTTAACATTCGATCGATACAGAGTCGTTTCCGCCTCATACTTCAGGGTGCCATCAACTAGTGCCGCAAATTGCTCCGCTTGCTCTGACGCTGATGCTTCACCAAGAATGCTCCCTAGGCCCGCTAGAAAGGCGTCTTTCCCGGAAACCCCATACAGATCCAGCGTTGCCTGATTAACGTTCAGAATACGGATCTGAGAGGACAATTCCGAGACGAACTGGAGATGCTCCCGAAGATAAGTGGCAGGATCGCTGACACCGGACTCAACAAGTTGATCGAGTGAGATTCGAACCTGCGAGTAA